>CALPKO020000136.1 GCA_943324165.2 Bdellovibrio sp. ZAP7
AAAGGACAATATTTAAACGTATATGAAAAAGGTGCTTTGATTGGCATGTGCATCGACATTATCATTCGTGAAAAAAGCAATGGCGAAAGAGGAATTCTAGACATGATGCAAAAATTGGCTGCGGCTTACGGCGAAAATAAATCTTTTGATGACAAAGAATTATTTGAAAAAATCACAGCATTGACTTACCCAGAAGTAGGCGAATTTTTAAAAACTTATGTAGAGGGAACTACACCAATTCCTTATTCAGATTTTTTATCTAAAATGGGGATTTTGAATACGAAAACCAAAACAGTTGGGAATGCTTTTATAAAAGGTCAAACGCCCTACATCAGCATTAACAGAGATACCAAAGAAATTTTTGTCCTTCCTGGTATTGAGTTGAATGAGTTTTATATCAATTTAGGAATCACAAATGGTGATATAATTTTGGAAGTAAACGACAAAAAATACAATGTAGAAAACATTTACGACTTAGTTATGTCTAGTCAAAGTTGGAAAGAGGACGAAGCCATTACTGTGAAAATAAAACGTGATGGAAAAGAGCAAACCATAACGGGGAAAATAAAATTACCTTCTGAAGAAAAAGAAGGATTTTCTGCCAGCGATGACACCAAAAAAACGCTAAAAGAAGCTTGGTTGAAAAAATAAAAAACATTTTAAACATTTTATAATCCTCAATTTGTAATCAAATTGGGGATTTTTTTTATTATTTTGCCATAAATTTAAAAAACCTATGAACAAATCAATTCTTGCTTTTTTCGCCTGCCTATTTATTTTGGCTTGTGGAGAAAAAAAAGCCACCAAAAACCTTCAAATTACAGGAAATATCAGAGGTTTAAAAAGCGGTATTTTATATATTCAAAAAATTGTTGACACCAGTTTAGTGGCAATTGACACCATAAAAATCGATGGCAACTCTCATTTCGAAACCGAAATCAACATCGATTCGCCCGAAATGCTGTATTTGTCTTTAGACCGTGGCGTAACAAAATCAATCGATAATGATTTACCTTTTTTTGCCGAAAAAGGAAAGATCAACATCGAAACCGAATTAGACTATTTTTATGCCAACGCAAAAATCACAGGTTCTAAAAACCAAGATTTGTACAATGACTTTAGAAAAGTAAACAACCGATTCAACGAACAAACGCTCGATTTGACAGAAGCCAAATTCAAAGCGTTGAAAACCAAAAATCAGTTTTTGAAAGACAGCATCACTAAAATAGAAGACAACATCACACGTCGTAAATATTTGTATGCCGTAAATTTTGCCTTAAATAACCGCAATTTCGAGGTGAGTCCGTTTATTGCCTTGTCAGAAATTAGAGATGTAAATTTGAAATATTTAGATACGATTCAAAAATCGATGTCTCCCAACGTAGCCAAATCACTTTATGGCAAAAAATTAATCCAACTCTACCAAGAAAGAAAAAAACTAGAAGAATAGTTTTTTTGAATTTTATATACAAAAACCTCGTTTAAATTGATTTTAGACGAGGTTTGGTTTTTTTAGTAGCGAGATTAACACAATCAGAGTGATGAAATTACTCGCGGCGGTTACATCTTTTAAAAAAGTATTACTTACTCAAATACATTTTTCTTCTGCTGTACAACTCATAAAACTGGTCATCTTTCAAATCATCAATAAACAAAATGCTTTCGCCTGTCGATTTCATTTCTGGTCCTAATGCTTTGTTTACATTTTGGAATTTACTGAAAGAAAAAACTGGTTGCTTGATGGCATATCCTTTTAGTTTCGGATTAAACGTAAAATCGGTTACTTTATTTACGCCCAACATCACTTTGGTGGCATAGTTTACATACGGTTCGCCATAAGCTTTCGCGATAAAAGGTACCGTTCTCGATGCCCTTGGATTCGCTTCAATAATATAAACGGTATCGTCTTTAATCGCAAATTGAATGTTAATCAATCCTACCGTTCTTAGTGCCAAGGCAATTTTTTTAGTATGGTCTTTAATCTGTTGCATTACAAATTCGCCTAAATTGAACGGTGGCAATGTAGCATTCGAATCACCAGAATGGATTCCGCAAGGTTCAATATGTTCCATAATTCCGATGATGTAAACATTCTCACCATCGCAAATCGCATCCGCTTCCGCTTCAATTGCGCCGTCCAAATAATGGTCTAACAACAATTTGTTGCCTGGAATGTTTTTCAACAAATCGATAACATGTTCTTCTAATTCTTGCTTGTTGATAACGATTTTCATGCCTTGTCCACCCAAAACATAAGACGGACGAACCAATAACGGGAAATCTAAAACGTCGGCTAAAGCACTCGCTTGGTCTGCATTTTCGGCAATTCCGAATTGTGGAAATGGGATTTTAAGTTCTGACAATAATTCTGAAAATCGTCCTCGGTCTTCGGCTAAATCTAGCGCGTCAAATGAAGTTCCAAGAATTTTTATGCCATATTTAGATAATTTTTCTGCCAATTTCAAAGCTGTTTGTCCGCCTAATTGCACAATTACACCTTCTGGTTTTTCGTGACGAATGATATCGTAAATGTGTTCCCAAAAAACAGGTTCGAAGTACAATTTATCTGCGGTATCAAAATCGGTCGAAACCGTTTCTGGATTACAATTGATCATTATGGTTTCGTAACCACATTCTTTGGCAGCCAAAACACCATGCACACAAGAATAATCAAACTCGATGCCCTGCCCTATCCTATTTGGACCAGAACCCAAAACTACCACTTTCTTTTTATCAGAAACTATGCTTTCGTTGTGAACATATCTTTCGCCATCTGGCTTTTCGATTTCTGCTTCAAATGTGGAGTAATAATAAGGTGTCAGTGCTTTGAATTCCGCGGCGCAAGTGTCAACCAATTTATAAACCCGATTGATGTTTTGTTGTTCACGCAATTTGTAAACCTGACTTTCCAAACAACCCATCATATGCGCAATTTGTCGGTCAGCAAACCCTTTTTGCTTCGCTTCTAACAATAAATCTTTTGGTAAAGTATCTATTTTGAAAGTAGAAATTTCTCTTTCTAAACTGTATAATTCTTCATATTGTTTCAAAAACCACATGTCAATTTTGGTGATTTCATGAATTCTACTCAGTGGAATTCCTAATGCGATGGCATCATAAATTACAAAAACACGGTCCCAACTTGCGTTGGTGAGCTTTTCAATAATTTGTTCATAGTTCTTGTAACCTTTCCCATCTGCACCCAATCCATTTCTCTTAATCTCAAGCGATTGAGTAGCTTTATGTAAAGCTTCTTGAAAGGAACGGCCAATACCCATTACTTCACCAACTGACTTCATTTGAAGACCCAAAGTTCGGTCTGCTCCTTCGAATTTATCAAAGTTCCAACGTGGAATTTTCACGATTACGTAATCTAAAGTTGGTTCAAAAAGTGCCGAAGTCGATTTGGTAATTTGATTTTGAAGTTCATCTAAATGATAACCTAAAGCCAATTTAGAAGCGATTTTTGCTATCGGATAACCTGTCGCTTTTGAAGCCAATGCGGACGATCGAGAAACCCTTGGATTAATTTCGATAGCGACAATATCTTCTTTTTCGTCTGGTGATACGGCAAATTGCACGTTACAACCGCCTGCAAAATTTCCGATGGAACGCATCATCAAAATTGCATAATCACGCATTTTTTGAAAAGTCGTATCCGATAAAGTCATGGCTGGCGCAACTGTAATCGAATCGCCTGTATGAATGCCCATCGG
This sequence comes from Bdellovibrio sp. ZAP7, assembly GCA_943324165.2. Classification (GTDB taxonomy): domain Bacteria; phylum Bacteroidota; class Bacteroidia; order Flavobacteriales; family Flavobacteriaceae; genus Flavobacterium. Next base: position 3,717 of record CALPKO020000136.1, read on the forward strand.
ATCCATATTTTCGATTGAACAGATAATGACCACATTGTCATTTTTATCCCTCAAAAGCTCCAATTCATATTCTTTCCAGCCCATTAACGCTTTGTCGATAAGTACTTCATGAATCGGCGACATTTCTAAACCATAAGTTAATTTTTCTGCGAAATCTTCTTTTTTATAAACGATTGCTGCGCCGGTTCCCCCAAGCGTAAACGATGGCCGAATAACAAGCGGAAAGCCAAATTCTTGCGCAATTTCTTTCCCACGCAGAAATGACGTACAAATTTCCGCAGGTGCCGAAGGAACGTTGATTTTTTTAAGCAATTGCTTGAATTGTTCTCTGTCTTCTGTAATATTGATGGCATTGACATCAACACCAATCATTTTAACATTAAAATCTTTCCAAATTCCCTTTTCGTCCGCTTCCAAACACAAATTTAGCGCAGTTTGTCCACCCATTGTTGGCAATACAGAGTCGATTTGCGGATGTTCTTTCAGAATTTGAATGATTGATTTTGTGGTAAGTGGCAGCAAATAAACATGGTCCGCCATAGAAGGATCGGTCATTATGGTTGCCGGATTGGAATTGATTAGGATGACTTCAATTCCTTCTTCGCGAATGGAACGGGCTGATTGCGAGCCTGCATAATCAAATTCGCAAGCTTGCCCAATAACTATTGGTCCTGAGCCGATGATTAAAACTGATTTTATGGAATTGTCTTTTGGCATCTTGAATATCGTTGTAGTAGTTAGTTTTTCAAAAATAATTGGTTTAATTCAAAAAGAATTGATTTGCGTTTGAAACTTATAAATATTTATAAACAGATTAACAATATTGTTTCAGAGGTACAAAAAAAGCCGTTACTAATAAAAGTAACGGCTTTATATTGATTATTACTAATCATTATTTTTTGTGTCTTGGTTCAGACGAAACAGTCAATTTGTGACGGCCTTTAGCTCTTCTTCTAGCTAAAACTTTTCTGCCATTTGCAGAAGCCATTCTGTCCATGAATCCGTGTTTGTTTCTTCTTTTTCTTTTCGATGGTTGGAACGTTCTTTTGCTCATTTTATTTTTATTTAAATCGGATGATTATTTGTCTTGTGAAATTTTTCATTTTTAATCGAGTGCAAATATACAAAGGTTTTTTTTTCTGACAAGTAGTTTTGTAAAAATATTTTCAATTCCTTTTAGTATATTTGCAAACACAAATTATTTAATTATGTTTCATAAAAATATCAAACTCTTTATTGCCGGATTAATCATCTTTACTGGCATTTGGCAATTTACAGAAAGTAATATCGGAAATGGGATTTTTCTTTTATTGTTATCCGCTATTTTCATTTTTCTTTATTTCAAAAATGAATTTATTCTTCTAGCATTCTTAAAATTAAGGAAACAAGACTTTCCTGGCGCTCAAAAGTGGTTGGCTTTTATCAAAAATCCAGCATCAGCATTAGTAAGAAAACAGCAAGGTTATTATCAATATTTGCATGGATTGATGCTTTCGCAAAGCAATATTATGCAAGCCGAAAAGCATTTTAAAAAAGCTATTGAGTTGGGCTTATCAATGGATAC
>CALPKO020000137.1 GCA_943324165.2 Bdellovibrio sp. ZAP7
ATCACCATCGAAGGCAACACCAACCCTAATCGCAGCCGCAATGGCTACGGTGTTTTTAGACTTACCACCCGAAAAGTAAAAGACATTAACAAAGGATTTTTAGTGTATTAAATTAAAACCTCGGCCGCCGAAAAGAGGAACTAGAGTAGGCAAAACTTAGTACCCCCCTAATCATGGTAAAACTGATAGTATTAATAACTGCCCTTTTGGTTGGACTTGCCACTTCAGCACAATCCACATCTGCCCCTTTGCCATCAACTGCAAAACCAGATGACGTAAAAACCCTAACCACTAAAATTGAACAATTACAAGCCGACTTAAAAAAAGCAGGAATTCCGCCTGTAGCGCAAAACGAAGCACCAGAAAAGACATTGTCTAAACAACAAAAGGGCATCATCATGTTGCCCGTAGCACTATTTCTAATGTGTTTGTGCATTACATTTTTATTTGCTAGAACGTATGATTTTAACTTCCGAAAATCATTTTATTCCGACGATCCTCAGCAAATAACCATACAAACTGATCCTTTGAACAATCCAAAAGACACAATAAGCATCACTTTATTGGTGAATGGCTTGCCTGTTTATCGGCCGAGTGTGAGCAGAATTATTGCTTTTGTATCTAGTCTAACCACATTGGCAGTGATTGTTTGCTTCATTTCCTATTATGGTTACTGCATGCTAAAGCACCAAGCACTGCCCGTTTTTGAAAACCTGTTCGAAATTATTTTTGGATTAGGATTGGGTATTCTGCCCTATGGTTTCAACAGAATTACATCAACTAGCAAACTAACACCATAATAAATAAAAACCTCGGTAGCCGAAAAGAGGCACTAGAGTAGGCGAAATTAAAAAATTAGGAATTATGAATTTGAATTTAAGAGCATTTTACAAAAATTACGATTTAGAGCTAATTCCAGCTGCTTTATCAACTTTAACTTTAGGGAAATGTGTTTGGGATGGCGGCTGGTTCGACAAACCATCGTTTGACCATGAAGGGATGCCCAATTATATCTACAACATTTTTGTAGAAAAAAATATTATTAGCGATGATGAGTGCGAAGCGCAACTAAGTCGTTTGCAAACATTAAAAAATGTGGAGGCCAGATTTGCTACCATCAATATCGAATTTGAATTGGAAGATGCACTAGAACTTGAAATTGCTAAACAAATCGATATGAATGCCAATTTCGATTTGAAAAACGTGAAATCATTTACGATATCAGGTGCTGTTGGCAAATCAATTCCGAATAGAGACCGCATCAATATCGACCGTATGCTCGACCAAGTAAAAGATAAACATTGGGACGAATATAAAAGCAAATTGCGCCGTGCCTACTTGATTACTGAATTGTATTATGGGAAAGTAGAAATCACCATTGACAGTGATTTAGCCATCCAATTTGAAGCTGCTTTGCCAGGGAATCAATTGTCCGCGGCCAACAAATTTAAATTAGGCACTAATATGACTTATGTGTTTGAAAGTTCGAAAGTGCCTTTCGCCATGCGTTTAGAGCGTATCAAGCATTTTAATTCTTAAGGTGCTTTTGAAAATAAATACACAACCAAAAAAACCCGTAAGCCGAAAAGGGGAATTAGAGTAGGCGGAACAGATAAAATGTAAAAAAAAAATGGGAAATTTAACTAACAACAGAATTAATGTATCGATGACGGCAGCACAAGTAACAGCCGTAAAAGCTGCTTTTACAGCCATTCAAACCAACACGCCTTTTGCGGTAAGTTTAACGACAGACGAGCGTACTTCATTGCCAAAAATTGATGTAAGCAATAAAGCATTTACGGAAGATGCCATCAACGCAGCAGTAAATAACGCGGCCATGTTGCCTTCTTATTTTAACACTGCTACAATGCAAACAGATATATTATTGTTCAGTCAATTGGATGAAATGCTGGGAATTGCGCGTCAAATTGTGGAGCGTCTAGAAGATACGCTCGTTTTGGCAGGAAGTGAATCATATGTAGCCGCTTTAGCATCGTATAAATTGTTTATTGCTGCGGCAGATGCAGGGGTAGTAGGTGCCGACGCCATTGTTGATCAACTGAAAAAACGTTTTTTGAATAGTGGAGAAAACGCCCCAACAAATCCATAATTGAAATAAAGCTTTTTGGGTATATAATACCCCTAATGACTAGGTATAAAACCTAAATGTTTGGGTATAAAACCCCCATAAGGGGGTTTGAAACCCCCTAAAGCGGAGTATAAAGCTTAAACAACGAGGTATAACACACCTACAGTACGGGTTTAAAACATCAACGTTTAAGTATAAAACCTAAACAATTAAGTATAACACTCCCTTTTGGGGGGTTTGAAACCCCCTAACACGGGGTATAAAACTTAAACGATTAGGCTTAACACCCCTAACATAGTGGTTTTAAACCTAAATGAGGGAGAAAAAGTTCTATTTGACATTGAGATAAATAAAAATGATAAATCGCAACAAAAAATACAAAGAAACCAGCACCAATCCTTATCCTTCTATTGGGCAGATTTTGGACCAATTTGCACGACTAAACCACGTAAACAAATCGGCTTTGAGCAGGTCTATTGGTGTTTCTCCAAAAGTTGTGAGTGATTATTTTAAAAGGAGTTCTCTTCAATTGGGCATTATTTGGAATTTGAGCATTGCACTCCACCACAATTTTATTGCCCAAATTGCCGAGCAAATGCCCATCGATTTTGAAACCAAAAAAGAGGCAGCACTAAAAAATGAAATTGCAGCCCTTAAAGACCAAATTGAAAAATTGGAAATTGAATTGGCAGTTTATAAAAGGATTAATAATTCAAAATAATAAAAACAGGGATGCCGAAAACTGAGAGAGTAGGTGGAAATTAAAAAATTAGAAATTATGACATTACACATTTTTAAATGCTCAATTCGCCAATCAAGGACTGGATTAACACCAGACAAAACAGGTAGTAATCTACCTGAAGATAAATGCCCCGGAGGTATTTGGGAATATTGGAAAACTATTGATATAAATTCTGGTGAAACCGGTAGAATGGGAGCGGCGCAAAATGACGAAATTTTAGCTGCCATCGCAAGAGATGGATATTATATTAATGACACTACAATTAAGACAACTGAAAGAGCATTGTAGAGTTTTTGACTTTCTATAATAATGTTGATCATAAAAGTGTTTAAGATAATTCGCAGACATTTTGAGAAATTAACATCCAGAACTATAAAATTAACGGACAATTAAATTAAAAATAAAAAATACTTATGGAAACATCCTTAAAAATTATCAAAATAAAATTGCAAAATATTCAAAAGATATTTAGTTGGAATAATGCAATAGTAGGAAACACCGCACTTTATGAAATTTCAAATCTTAAAGTCCTTCGAACTGTTATAGGTAATTTAGAATCACTGAATCTCTTTGAGAACATAACAAAAGGATTATCAAATTCAGCGATTTTTACAACTTCAAGTGATAAAATTAGAGTACAATCGAGTGAAAATACTGCAATAATTAGTCAATTAAAACTATTAGAAACTTTAATTGAGAATTTTTTAGACGTTTTAAAAAGCACAGTTCCAGAGGAAAATAATGATTCTATCAATATTAAATTACCTATGATAAATGATTTTGATGAACTCTCAAAAGTATCACGAGAAATTCATCTAGGCTTAACACAAGTTATCTTTAATGATGACGTAAATGGACAAACTAGGATAATAAGTGTTGAGAATGGTTCCATTTGGCTTAATGTTTTAGTTGGTACAACTGCAGTTACTGTAATAGCAAGTTTAACATGGTCAGCAGCTGTAATTTACAAAAAGATTCAAGAAGGGATACTATTAGCAGAACAAGTTAGAGGCTTAAAAGTCAAAAATGACAGCATCGAAGATATTTTAAAAGCTCAAAAAGCAGAAACCAATGTAATGATTCAAGCAGAAGCTGAATACTTAAATTCTGAACATTTTAAAGATAACGTCCCAGAAAATATAGAGAAAATCAAAAATTCTATTTCAATTTTTGCAGAACTAATTGGGAGGGGTGCGGAAATTCATCCGGCACTTGTAGCTCCTGAAAATGTATCTAATTTATTTCCCGACCCAACAAAATTCTTAGGGCTAGAATCCAAGATAAAACGATTAGCAAATCCAAGTTCAAATTAATACCTGCCCCCGCTCCCGCGCGAATCCTTTCTCCAGCTCCCGCGCTCCCGCGCGAATCCCTTCGCGTGGTGTGTTGAAGAAAGTCATCAATTTGAAAAAATTTAAGAAATAATTAAAAAATAGAGGAAATAATATTGCAAGATAAAAATAATCAAATGTGTGTGGTTGTTTTTCAAAGTCAGAATAAACCGAATAAGGACTTTAAAATGAAGTAGGTAAACTTAAAAATATAAAAAATGAATTTAAAATTAAAATTTTTGGTAGTTTCATCCATTATAATAATGACTGGTTGTGCAAGTATTGTTAGTAAAAGCAGCTGGCCAATAACCATAAATAGCTCACCCTCTGAAGCTAAAATTTCTATTACTGATAAAAAAGGTATAGAAATTTATACAGGTAGCACACCTGCGACATTAAAATTGAAATCCGGAGCAGGATTTTTCTCTAAAGCTAGATATCAAGTAACATTCCAAAAAACTGGATATGATAAAAAAGTTGTTCCTGTTGAATTTAAACTAAACGGATGGTATTTTGGAAATATATTAATTGGAGGACCATTAGGTTTATTAATTATTGATCCAGTAACCGGAGCTATGTTTAAACTTGATACAGAATTTCTAAACGAAACACTTACAAAATCAGTTACAAGTGTTGACGCAAAAGAAATAAAATTATTAGATATTAATAAAATTCCTATGGAATGGCATAATCATCTAGTATTAGTAAGTAAATAATATAAAACCACACACATTTATAAAAAAACACCTGCTCCCCAAAGTCTCCTGCCTTTGCGGCAACAAAAAGTTAGCTAAACACAAACCCTCGAAGGGTTCGAACCCTTCGAGGGTTATTTAAATCGGCGGGAAATAAGCTGAAAAACCATACGCCTTAATATGACTTTTTACACCAAAAAAGCATAGAATAAAGTAAGCAAAAACTAAAATTATTTAAAAATGAAAAAAACATTTAAAAATTCTGTTTTGTTATTTGTTAGTTTATTGATTTTAAGCTGTACAAATGAAAAAAATTTCGTTAACGAAAAAGATTATCATTTAAAAATAAGTGAAAAATCTTTTGATGAATTATCAAAAATGCCTAGATTTACTAATGCATTTGAAAAAATACC
>CALPKO020000138.1 GCA_943324165.2 Bdellovibrio sp. ZAP7
AAGACATAAATAGAATGTTCTACCGTAAATTGGTAACCAATTTTTTCCCGAAACGTGCCATAAGTTCCAAATCCCAACACTTGATCTTCTGCAACAGCGACAATAATAGGGAAGTTTTTTACAGCTTTGTCTTCAAACCATTTCGTTTGAACTTCTATACTTTGAACCTCATAATTGTAATTTGAAGTAGTATGAAGAATAGCATGATTTACAATTTCTAAAATCGCTGGAACATCTTCAAAAGTTGCGTTTCTAATTACTGTATTTTGCATCTATTTTATTTCTATTTCTTTAATTAAATCATCCATTTCCTTTGAATTCCAACCTGTAATTTTAGTTATTCCGATGTTTTTTTAGCAAAAAAAATCACAACCTATTTGTTTAGTTCATGAAAACACAAATAATTCACTCTATTTTGGGCGAATGTAATTTAAAAAACTAAAACTAAAATTACTAGCAAAAGTAACTTCCAAAAACATTTGATTTTTCTGAAATTTATTTTACAAATATATTCTGTTTTTTGGCTTTACATTTCATTTTTGAAATAAATTAAAAAAGATAATCGTAACTTTGTTTTTTAATTTTCGCAGGTTAATTTAACTTAATTGATTACAATCCAAAAATGATTTACCCCAAAATACCTTTAGCACAGAGCATCATAGAAATATGTTTGGCAAAAGGATTAACCGATATTGTAATTTCTCCTGGCTCAAGAAACGCGCCTTTGACTATCGGCTTTGTTAGCAATCCCAATTTTAAATGTTATAGCATTGTTGACGAGCGTTGTGCCGCTTTTTTCGCAGTCGGAATGGCGCAACAATTACAAAAACCCATCGCTTTAGTTTGTACTTCTGGCTCTGCGTTGTTGAATTATTATCCTGCTGTTGCCGAAGCTTTTTACAGTCAAATTCCATTGGTTGTAATTTCAGCAGATCGTCCGCAACACAAAATTGACATTGGCGACGGACAAACAATCCGTCAACAAAATGTTTTTGAAAACCACAGTTTATACAATGCAAATTTAACTGAAATTACTTCTTTTGAAAATGATGTAAAAATAAAAGAAGCCATTGACTATTCTCTACGTAAAAAAGGGCCGGTTCATATTAACGCTCCGTTTGAAGAACCTTTATATGAAACAGTTGCCGAACTTGCTGTCAATGTAAATGTCGAAAATGATTTTTTAAGTTCAAGAGCAATTGGATTCGATAATTTACAGGAGTTTGCAAGTATTTGGAACAATTCAACACGAAAATTATTTTTGGCTGGAGTAAACAATCCATTTTCAATGCAAGAGGAGATTATTGAAAAAATAGCCAATGACCATTCTGTCATTGTATTAACGGAAACAACTTCTAACTTGCATCATCCGACTTTTATTAACACGATTGATTCAATAATTACTCCCTTTTCTGACCAAGATTTTAAAGATTTCCAACCAGAAATTTTAGTAACTTTTGGCGGAATGATTGTTTCAAAGCGGATTAAAGCATTTTTAAGAAAATACAAACCTAAACACCATTGGCACATTGATTCGCTGCGTGCTTATGACACTTTTGGCGCTTTAACTCAGCATTTCCAAACCGATTTAAATACTTTTTTCAGTGCTTTTTTACCGCTGACGAATGCAATTGAAAGCGATTATTTTCAGAAAGGTCAAATCGTAAAAGCAATTCGACAAAAAAAACATGACGAATATTTAGCTAATATTCCGTTTTCAGATTTTAAAGCTTTTGAAATTATAATTCCGATTTTGCCTAAATATTCACAATTACAAATCAGCAACAGTTCGGCTATTCGATACGCACAACTAATTGAAATTGACCCTTCGATTGAAGTTTTCTGTAACCGTGGAACGAGCGGAATAGACGGAAGTACTTCTACTGCAATAGGAGCAGCATTTGCGGCGGAAAAACAAACTACTTTGATTACGGGCGACATTGGATTTTTATATGATAGCAACGCTTTATGGAATAATTACATTCCTAAAAATTTTAAAATCATCCTAATTAATAATGGAGGAGGAGGTATTTTTAGAATTTTGCCAGGACATGAAGAAACGCCCGTTTTTAATGAATTTTTTGAAACTTCTCATTGCTTAACGGCAGTACATTTGGCAAAAATGTTTGAATTTGATTACAATATCGCAAGCAATGAAACGAATTTAAAAACGGGATTAGAAAATTTGTTCAAGCAAAATGAAAAGCCAAGTTTGCTAGAAGTTTTCACCCCAACATTACAAAACGATAAGATTTTATTGGATTATTTTAAAAATTTGGTTTGAAATTAGTCGAAACTCTTAAACTTGATTCTTTTCGAAGTTAATCAAGCTCGAAAAACGTAATTAATATCACCTTTTTAATTCGTAATTTTTAATTGCTAATTGTACCTTTGCAAAAAATATTTTGATGATTAATATAGGAAAATACAATACTTTAACAATACTTCGAGATACAAAAGTAGGTTTATTTTTGGGAAATCCAGAACAAGATCCAGAAGGAATTCACGATATACTTTTGCCCAATAAATATGTTCCAAACGAGTTTGAAATAGGCGAAGAATTGATTGTTTTTGTCTATTTAGACCATGAAGAAAGACCAGTTGCTACTACTTTAGAACCTTATATTTTGTTGAATGAATTTGCTCTTTTGCGTGTAAATTACGTCAACCAAGTTGGTGCTTTTTTGGATTGGGGAATGGAAAAAGATATTTTGGTTCCATATAAAGAACAAGCACGCCCAATGGAAAAGGGTAAACGTTATTTGGTTTACCTTTATATGGATGAAAAAACCAATCGTTTGGTCGCATCAAGCAAAACCAATCAATTTTTAAAGAATGACAATTTGACCATTGAAAATGGTGAAGAAGTAGATTTGATTGTTTCTCATATTACCGAATTGGGCATCAATGTAATCATCAACGAAAAGCACAAAGGTTTGCTTTATAAAGATGAAGTTTATGATGATGCAATTCGAACTGGCGACCGTTTGCGGGGTTTTATCAAAAACATTCGGCCAGACAATAAAATAGATGTTTCGCTGCAAATTCAAGGATATTTGAACATTGAACCAAACGCTGAAATCATTTTAAGTGAACTTCGTGCGAGCCGTGGTTTTTTACGATTGAATGACAATTCACATCCAGAGGACATTAAAACAGTTTTAAAAATGAGTAAGAAAACGTTCAAAAAAGCAATTGGCTCTTTGTATAAAGATAAATTAATCGAAATAAAAGAAGATGGGATTTATTTAGTGAAGGAAATACAATAGACTTAACTTTGGAGTTGAATTTTTTATAAAGAAATTTAATATTTATAATGAAAACGTAGTCTTGTGATTCTGAATATTAGTTCACCGTATTGTTCAATAAATTCAAATTTGTTTCTGCCAGTTTGTTTAAAATCGATAATCCGTTCGCCAGCAATTTCATAATACATTGAAGTTCCTTCAAACATAAATTTTCTACCGTTATTTCGATATGCTGACCGTATTAATTCAAATTCCGATAAATTCCAGGTGGTATTTTCCGGATTTAATGCTTCAATTGAAGAATACAAACCTTCGACAATTTCGGTTTTACAGCCATAATATTTTTCAATATCCTCGAAAAAATCAAGAATTTTACCGTTAAGTGTTTCAGATTTCATGCAGTAATTTATATCTTGATTCCAGGTGGAAGTAAATCCCTGTAAATTGTATTTTTTCTAAAAAACAAAGCAATTTTTGGTAAAATTGGAACAACTTTCAACTTGCGCTCATAAGCTATTGCCATAATATTTTTTAGAAAATCATTCAGAAAATCTTCGTCAACAAAGCCATCCGGAACATTAATTCGAGTCAAAAAAATCTTTTTTTCTTGAAAAGAATATTCCACCGAAATTAATTTTGAATCAACAAAAGTTTCAAATTGTCGAGAAAATGTATTGTCTTTGATTTCCATTTTATATGTTGAGCCAGCAGATTATTCAAAAAATTATAATTACTTTTTCTTCAAATTCTAAATTTGAAATTAAAAAAAAATATGGTTTCACAATTTTGTTATAAAAAGCAGTTGTTTTAAAAATTAATTAAAAATAAATTTTAATTTTATACAAATTTCGTAAAAAAAAATCACTGTTTCGTTATTGAAGCGTTAAAACAATTTTTATGACCAAAATTCCAGTCTATTTTATGCCCGGATTGGCTGCAAGTTCTTCTATTTTCGAGAGAATTGCTCTTCCAGATGTCTTTGAAATAATTCTACTGGAATGGGAAATTCCAATAGAAAATGAGTCTTTAAAAGATTATGCAAAGAGAATTTCATTAAAAATTAGCAGAAAAAAACCTGTTTTGGTCGGCGTTTCTTTTGGTGGAATTTTAGTGCAAGAAATTGCAGAATTTATTACTGTTCGTAAAGTAATTATAATCTCGAGTGTGAAATCAAATTTAGAATTTCCACTTCGAATGAAATTAGCAAAAACCACAAAGGCCTATAAATTGATTCCTACTAACCTGATATTGAATGTGGAAAACTTGGCTAAATTTTCTTTTGGGGATAAAGTCAACCAAAGATTAAAATTGTATGAAAAGTTTCTTTCGGTCAGAGATAAAAATTATTTGGATTGGGCAATCGAACAAGTTATTTTGTGGGACAGGACAATTGTTGATCCAAAAGTAATTCATATTCACGGCGATATGGACGATGTTTTTCCAATAAAACACATTAAAAATTGTATTGTAGTAAAAGGCGGAACGCACATTATGATTCTCAATAAATTCAAATGGTTGAACGAAAATTTACCTAAATTAATTTTAGCATAAAAAAATATATGAAAAATACATTGTCCATTATTGCAATTGCATTTATTAGCGGTTTATTTATCTTCGCTAGTGCTGATAAAAATCAAAATTTCCTTCCTTCAAAATTAATGCATTTCCCTGTAAGTGTTGATTTTGCTGGCGAAAACACTCCTTTAAACGTTTCTGATGTCAAAGAACGTTTTGAAAGAGAATTATTGGTCAATGCCAACTTAGATGCAACAACTTTGTTAATTATCAAAAGAGCCAACCGTGCTTTTCCGATTATAGAGCCAATCTTAAGAAAAAATAATATCCCGGATGATTTTAAATATTTAGCGGTGATTGAAAGTGGTTTATTTAATGCTGTTTCGCCTGCAGGAGCAAAGGGAGTTTGGCAATTTATGCCAGAAACTGCAAAAGAAAAGGGGTTAGAAGTCAACGAAATTGTTGACG
>CALPKO020000139.1 GCA_943324165.2 Bdellovibrio sp. ZAP7
ACGGTCATTTCTGCAATTGTCAACAATCTTATTGAAATTAATAAAAAATATGTTTTACTGGCACCGACAGGTCGCGCTGCAAAAGTAATTGCCAATTATTCGCATAAACCAGCTTTTACAATTCACAAAAAAATTTACTTTCCTAAAAAGGCTAGTGGTGGAGGTGTGAATTTCATTTTACAACAAAACAAACATAAAAACACCTTTTTTATCGTCGATGAAGCGTCTATGATTTCTGATGTAAATTCAGAATCAAAAATGTACGAAAACGGTTCCTTGCTCGATGATTTGATTTCTTATATATACAGCGGAACAAACTGTAAAATGATTCTAATTGGCGATACAGCGCAATTACCACCAGTAAATTTGGACATTTCGCCCGCACTAAATATCAATACTTTATCGATGAATTATGATAAAGAAATTAAGCACATTGAACTTGATGAAGTGATGCGTCAGGAAGAAAAATCGGGTATTTTATTCAATGCAACAGTACTTCGTGAGGTTTTAAAAGACGATTTTATAACCGAATTTAAGTTTAATTTAAAGGGTTTCAAAGATATTGTGCGTTTGACCGATGGATATGACATTCAAGATGCTATAAACGGTGCTTACAGTAATTATTCGATAGAAGATACTGCTTTTATTGTTCGTTCAAATAAACGTGCGAATCAATATAACCAACAAATTCGGTCGAAAATTCTCGATAAAGAAAGTGAGCTTTCATCAGGAGATTATTTGATGGTAGTTAAAAATAATTATTTTTGGTTAAATCAAACTGATGAAGCAGGTTTTATTGCCAATGGTGACATAATTGAAGTTTTAGAAATTCGCAATATCAAAGAATTGTATGGTTTTAAATTTGCCAACGTAAAGATCAGAATGGTTGATTATCCGAACCAAAAACCCTTTGAAACAGTGCTTTTGATGGATACAATTGTAAGTGAATCGCCTTCATTGACATATGATGAGTCTAATAAACTTTATCAAGAAGTGATGAAAGATTATGAAGGTGAAACCAAATATAAAATGTTTCAAAAAGTCAAAGAAAATGAATACTTCAATGCCTTACAAGTCAAATTTTCTTATGCCATCACTTGCCACAAAAGCCAGGGCGGGCAATGGAACACTGTTTTTATTGAACAACCTTATTTGCCTGATGGAATAAATCGAGATTATATACGTTGGCTTTATACCGCCATTACTCGTGCCAAAGACAAATTGTATTTAATTGGTTTTAATGATGATAGTTTTTTATAATCTAATTTCAGTTGCTATTAGTAATCATTTCCGACTATTTTTTAATTGAAAAAAAATGAAGAGTGGTGTTTTTCTTGATAGGTGTATTTGCAACTGAACTTCTAAAAATTTTAATAAACTCTTTTAAGTGTTTAAATTCTTGGCAGCAATTCAAAATACATTAAAAATTTATTTCGGCAGTGCCTTAAATTTATGCTTTCCGAAACACAAATTTAACATAAATAGTATGCGCGCATAATAAATATTTTTTATCTTTGAAATCGATTGCGAAATTTATGAAAGAAAAAACAATAGACTACATACTGAGAGCAACTTGGCAGGCCGTTGCAAGAATGTATAACGAAGAGGCTTCCAAATTTGATGGTTCCATGGCAATTGGTTTTGCACTACTCAGTATTGATAAAGAGGAAGGAACCCCTTCAACCGCTATAAGTTCAAGAATGGGAATGGAAGCAACGTCTTTGACTAGAACACTCAAAACTTTAGAAGAAAAGGGATTAATAATTAGAAAAAAAAATCCCGATGATGGTCGTGGCGTTTTGATTTACCTCACCGATTTTGGACGACAAATGCGAGCACAATCTAAAGATACAGTAATCAAGTTTAATGAAAGTATCCGCAAAAATATTTCCGAGGAAAAGATGAAAAACTTTATCGAGGTTTCAGAAATTATTAATGATTTGATTGCGGAGAAGAAAATTTTCTAGAAAATAGAGGTAAGAAACAAGAACAAAGAAAACTGTTTGCAACTAAGAGTATTAGCTCCTGCATCTCGGCTTTTGCTTCAAAAAAACTATTAACAAAACATGAAAAGATTAATCAAGAAAGTGGCAGTAATTGGATCTGGAATCATGGGGTCTGGAATTGCTTGTCATTTTGCAAATATCGGCGTTGAAGTATTGCTTTTGGATATTACGCCTAATGCACTAAATGAAATCGAAGAAAAGAAAGGTTTAACGTTAGAATCTAAAATTGTTCGCAACCGATTGGTCAGCGATCATTTAGCGAACGCTTTAAAATCTAGTCCCTCACCAATTTACAACCAAAAATTTGCTAGCCGAATCACCACCGGAAATACAACCGATGACATGGCTAAAATTGCCGATTATGATTGGATTATCGAAGTAGTGGTAGAACGATTGGATACCAAGAAATTGGTGTTTGAACAAATTGAAAAATATAGAAAACCTGGTACATTGGTAACTTCAAATACTTCTGGTATTCCGATAAAATTCATGAGCGAAGGACGTAGTGATGATTTCCAGCAACATTTTTGTGGAACGCATTTTTTTAATCCAGCGCGTTATCTCAAACTATTCGAAATCATTCCAGGGCCACAAACTTCTACAGAAGTTTTAGATTTCTTAACCAACTATGGTTCTCAATTTCTCGGAAAAACATCGGTTGTTGCCAAAGATACTCCGGCATTTATAGGAAACAGAATTGGGATCTTCGGCATTCAGAGTTTGTTTCACTTGGTTACAGAAATGGGTTTAACCGTTGAAGAAGTAGATAAGCTGACTGGTCCAGTTATTGGTCGTCCGAAATCTGCTACATTCAGAACCGTAGACGTTGTAGGATTAGATACATTGGTGCACGTTGCCAACGGAATTTATGAAAATTGTCCCAATGACGAATCACATGAATTGTTTAAACTACCGACATTCATCAATAAAATGATGGAAAAAAAATGGTTGGGAAGCAAAACAGGTCAAGGCTTTTACAAAAAAGAAGGCAAAGAAATCCTAACTTTAGATTTAGACACTTTAGAATATAGAGCAGCGAAAAAAGCAAATTTCGCAACTTTAGAATTGACTAAAACCATTGACAAACCAATCAACAGATTTAAAATTTTAGTGCAAGGAAAAGACAAAGCTGGCGAATTCTACAGAAAATCATTCTCGTCAATGTTTGCTTATGTTTCCAATAGAATTCCTGAAATATCAGATGAATTATACAAAATTGATGATGCCATGAAAGCAGGTTTCGGATGGGAAAATGGGCCGTTCGAAATTTGGGATGCCATCGGGGTTGAAAATGGAATAGAGTTGATGAAAGCAGAAGGACACAAGCCAGCAGCTTGGGTTAACGAAATGCTAGCTTCTGGAACTACAAGTTTTTACACTGTAAAAGAAGGTGCTACTTATTACTATAACATTCCGAATAAAGTGCTTACAAAAGTTCCCGGACAAGATAGTTTCATCATCTTAAACAATATTCGTGAAAGCAAAAAAGTGTGGAGCAATTCTGGAGCTATTATTCAGGATTTAGGTGATGGTATTTTAAACATAGAATTCCAAAGCAAAATGAATACCATCGGTGGTGATGTTTTAGCTGCAATTAATAAAGGAATTGATTTAGCCGAAAAAGAATACAATGGATTGGTTATCGGAAATCAAGGAGCCAATTTTACCGTCGGTGCCAATATTGGAATGATTTTTATGATGGCAGTCGAGCAAGAATACGAAGAGTTAAACATGGCAATCAAATATTTTCAGGATACCATGATGCGTGTTCGCTATTCTTCCACTCCAGTGATTGTCGCACCACACGGAATGACATTGGGTGGCGGTTGCGAAATGACCATGCACGCAGACAGAGTGGTTGCTGCAGCAGAAAGTTATATTGGTTTAGTTGAGTTTGGTGTTGGAGTAATTCCTGGAGGTGGTGGATCAAAAGAAATGGCATTACGCGCTTCCGATTTGTTCCATAAAAATGATGTTGAATTGAATGTTTTGCAAGAATATTTCTTAACCGTTGCAATGGCAAAAGTCTCTACATCGGCATATGAAGCTTTTGATACTGGGGTTTTACAAAAAGGAAAAGATATTGTAGTCGTAAACAAAGACCGTCAAATTGCAGTAGCTAAGCAAATCGCATTGCAAATGGCAGAACAAGGCTATACTCAACCTATTCAACGCACGGATGTAAAAGTCCTTGGAAAGCAAGCGCTGGGAATGTTTTTAGTCGGAACAAATCAGATGGTCGCTGGAAAATACATTTCAGAACACGATTTGAAAATTGCCAACAAATTGGCTTATGTGATGGCTGGAGGCGATTTATCAGAACCAACTTTAGTAAGTGAACAATATTTATTGGATTTAGAACGTGAAGCCTTCTTAAGTTTGTGTACGGAGCGAAAAACATTGGAAAGAATTCAGTTTATGTTGACAAAAGGGAAACCGTTGAGAAATTAGAAACAAGAAGAAAGAAGAAAGATAGAAACCGTCTTTTAACGGAGTGTTCTTAATTCTTGCTTCTTTCCTCTCAAAAATAAGAAAAATGAAAACAGCATATATAGTAAAAGCATACAGAACGGCCGTTGGAAAAGCTCCAAAAGGAGTTTTCAGATTTAAAAGACCTGACGAATTAGCTGCCGAAACCATCCAGTTTTTGATGAATGAATTGCCTGATTTCGACAAAAAAAGAATCGACGATGTTATGGTTGGAAACGCTATGCCAGAAGCAGAGCAAGGTTTAAATGTGGGACGATTAATTTCCCTAATGGGATTGAAAGTAACCGATGTTCCTGGAGTTACAGTAAACAGATATTGTGCTTCTGGACTCGAAACCATTGGAATGGCTACCGCTAAAATCCAAAGCGGAATGGCAGATTGTATCATTGCAGGCGGAGCAGAAAGCATGAGTTTTATCCCAATGGGAGGATATAAACCAACGCCCGATTACGCTGTGGCAAAAAATGGAAACGAAGATTATTATTGGGGCATGGGATTAACCGCAGAAGCTGTTGCAAAACAATTCAATATTTCTCGTGAAGATCAAGATGAATTTGCTTTCAATTCACATCAAAAAGCTTTAAAAGCCCAAGCCGAAGGTAAATTTGACAAACAAATTGTTCCTATTACCGTGGAGCAGACTTTCATTAATGAAAATGGTAAAAAGGAAACTAAATCATACATAGTAAGCAAAGATGAAGGCCCAAGAGC
>CALPKO020000140.1 GCA_943324165.2 Bdellovibrio sp. ZAP7
AATAATTTTTCAATAATGATCATTTAATTCAGACTTCGTTAATTTGGGTTTTCAATAAAAATGGATTTGTTAAAACCGAAAGGTTCGGAAAAAATCAGAAAAAATTCACATTTATCACTTGAATCAGCCAATTATATTATTTATTTTTGCTAAAAAAAATCATTTCACTTTATTTTAAAATATTTAAGACTTTCGTAAAATGAAAAAAACTTTAATTTTATTTTTATTTTTATCCTAATTTTTTGCTAAATCTCAATCAAATTATGAGATTACAATCAATTTAAAAAATTGTAACGACACTATTGCATTCCTTACCTACTATCAACTAGATAAGAATTATATTAAAGATACTTGTACTTCGATTAAAAATGGAAAAATCATATTTAAAGGAAACGGGAAATTAGAAAAAGGAATTTATTCACTAGTTGGTCAAAAAAAAAGCATTTATTTTGATTTTTTTATTGATGACGACACGCAAAAATTAGAAATAAAAAACGATTTAGGTGCTGATAATATTGACGGACTATTTGCCGTTAATTCTCCCCGAGAAAATGATTTTTTTGATTACATCAAGTTCATTAATAAACAAAATAAAGAATTTTTAGAGTATAAAAATAGCCTCCCAATTTTAACGAAAAAAGACACGCTTCTTTTGAACAAAAAGCAAGAAAAGTTAAATGAGTTAATTCAAACTTACGAAGATAATTTTTACAACAAAAACAAAGGGTTTTATATTGGAGATGTGCTCAATCTAAAGACAATAAAACTTTCAAAAACATTACCTAAATCATCAAAAAGAAAAGAAGATCAACTTGCCATTTATGAATATTATAAAAGTCATTATTGGGACAACGTCGATTTTGAAGACGATGCCACAATGCGAAATCCTTTTTTCTTGCCAAAATTAAAAAACTATTTTGATTCAGTTGTTACCAAACATCCAGATTCGGTGTGTGTAGAAATTGATACGATGTTAAACAAAACAAAACCTAATAGTTTGTTTTATAAGTTATTGCTTGCTCATTTGACCTATTCATATGAAACATCTAAAATAATGGGCTTTGATATCGTCTTCGTTTATATTGTAGATAAATATTTCAAAACCGGAAAAGCAGAGGGGATTTACGAAGATGATGTCGTTCAAAAAATCATCAAAAGAGCTGATACTGCGAGGCCACTTTTAGTTGGAGCTAAAGCCCCTGATCTAGCAATGATTAAGGCAAGCGATGGCGAAGCAATAAAAAAAATGGGATTTGAAAATGCCAAAAGCAGTGAGGAAGTAACGAAGGTTTTTTATGAAAATGAACCTTTGTTAAACAAGATGTTTTATCACCTCAACTCTGTTTCTGCCGATTTTATAATACTGGTTTTTTGGGATGTCGATTGTGGTCATTGCCAAAAAGAAATTCCTAAGTTAGCCGATTTGTATAATAAATTCAAAAAAGAAAATAAAGACATAAAAGTGTTTGGTGTCTATACTTTGCATGAAATCGATAAATATACAAAATATATCAACGAGCATCAACTTAACGATTGGATCAATGTTTATGATGGAGCACACTATAACAATATTAATGTGAAATACGATGTAACATCGACTCCAGTGATTTATATTTTAGATAAAAATAAAATTATAAAAGCCAAACGAATCGGTGTAGAGCAGATTGAAAGTATTATTACAGAATTAGAAAAACAAAATAAAAAATAAATAATATGTTCATTCTATAAATGAGTCTAGAAATTCAAACACAAGTTACCCCAGAAATTGCAGCAAACGACCATTTATTGAAACAGCATTTGGCAAAAACTTCCAAAATTGCAGCCAATGACATTCAGCATATTTCGATTTTAAAACGTTCAATTGATGCGCGTCAAAAAGCAATAAAAATCAATTTGAAAGTCAATATTTATTTGCAAGAGGAACAATTTGTTGAAAAAAAAGTCAATTTTCCTCACTATGAAAATGTAGAAAATGCGCAAGAAGTTATCATAGTTGGCGCAGGACCAGCAGGACTTTTTGCTGCTTTAAAATTGATAGAATTGGGTTTAAAACCTATCGTAATCGAAAGAGGAAAGGATGTTCGTGGTCGTCGAAGAGACTTGAAAGCCATTAATATTGACCACATCGTTAATGAAGACTCCAACTATTGCTTTGGCGAAGGCGGAGCGGGCACTTATTCTGATGGAAAACTCTATACACGTTCAAAAAAACGAGGTGATATTGACAGAGTTTTAGAATTGTTAGTAGCTTTTGGGGCAACGCCCGATATTTTAATTGAAGCTCATCCGCACATCGGCACCAATAAATTGCCTCAAATTATCCAAGACATTAGAGAAAAAATAATTGAATGTGGTGGAAAAGTTTTGTTTGAAACTCGAGTAGTAGATTTTCTTTTGAAAAACAATGAAATGCAAGGTGTTGTAACCCAAAATGGCGATTCCATTATGGCCAATAACGTCATTCTTGCCACAGGACATTCTGCACGAGATGTTTTTGAACTTTTAGACAGAAAGAAAATTTTTATTGAAGCAAAACCATTTGCCTTGGGCGTTCGCGCTGAACATCCACAAGAATTAATTGATAAAATTCAATATTCGTGTGATTATCGTGGAGAGTTTTTACCACCAGCACCCTACTCTATTGTAAAGCAAGTCAATGGACGAGGAATGTATTCTTTTTGCATGTGTCCGGGTGGCGTCATCGCTCCTTGCGCTACTAGTCCAGGTGAAGTCGTAACCAATGGTTGGTCTCCATCCAAAAGAGATCAAGCCACAGCAAATTCTGGCATTGTGATTGAATTAAAATTAGAGGATTTTAAGCCTTTTGAAAAATTTGGTGCTTTGGCAGGAATGGAATTTCAAAAAAGCATTGAGCAAAAAGCTTGGCATTTGGCAGGAAACTCACAAAAGGTACCAGCGCAGCGAATGGTCGATTTTACGCAAAACAAAATTTCTGTTTCTACACCAAAAACATCTTATGTTCCTGGTACTACTTCAGTAGAAATGGGACAAGTTTTCCCGGGATTTCTAACCCAAATTTTACGAGAAGGTTTTTCTGAATTCGGAAAATCAATGAAAGGCTATCTCACGAACGAAGCCATTCTTCATGCACCAGAAAGTAGAACTTCATCACCAGTTAGAATTCCGAGAGACAATGAAACTTTGGAACATTTACAAATAAAAGGTTTGTATCCCTGTGGTGAAGGTGCGGGCTATGCTGGTGGAATTATTTCGGCTGCAATTGATGGCGAAAAATGTGCCATGATGATTCGTGCTTCGATTAGAGGTTAAAATTACATTAATCACTTTATTTACAAAAACCTATTTAAAATAAAAAAGTTTATTGAATCGAAGCAAAGCCAGAATGGCGAAACAAACGAATTTCAATAAACTTTTTCTAATATCAATTCAAAAAAATACAGGTTTTTCAGCAACTGTACATTTTTATTAAAGCATTTTTATACATGCAAAGCACGATTTTCAGTTGCTGCTAATGCGGCTTCTTTTATCGCTTCTGCAAAAGTTGGATGAGCGTGGCTCATTCTTGACATATCTTCTGCACTTGCTCTGAATTCCATTGCAGTGACTGCTTCTGCAATTAAATCAGCGCATCGTGCTCCAATCATGTGAACACCCAAAACCTCATCTGTTTTTTCATCCGCAAGGATTTTTACAAAACCATCTAAATCTCCACTTGCTCTTGCTCTTCCTAAAGCTTTAAATGGAAAACTTCCCGCTTTGTAAGCGATATTTTTCGCTTTTAATTGCTCTTCTGTTTGTCCAACTGCAGCCACTTCAGGCCAAGTATATACAACTCCCGGAATCAAATTATAATCGATATGTGGTTTCTGCCCAGCTAAAATTTCGGCTACCATAACGCCTTCTTCTTCGGCTTTGTGTGCCAGCATTGCTCCCCGAACTACATCGCCAATAGCGTAAATGTTTGAAACGTTGGTTTGCAAATGATCATTGACTTCAATCTGTCCTTTTTCGTTGACTTTCACACCCGCTTTTTCTGCTGAAAGTCCATCGGTAAATGGACGTCTGCCAACCGAAACTAAAGAATAATCTCCTTCTAATGTAATGGTTTCTCCTTTTGCGTTTTCTGCTTGAACAGTAACGGCGTCACCATTTCTTTCAACTGATTTCACTTTGTGTGAAACGTAGAATTTCATGCCTTGTTTTTTCAATACTTTGGTCAGTTCTTTCGATAATGAAGCATCCATTCCAGGAATAATTCTATCTAAATATTCCACAACAGAAACTTGTGCACCTAATCGAAGGTAAACCTGACCTAATTCGATACCGATTACACCACCACCAATAATAACCAAATGTTTTGGAATTTCTTTCAACTTCAAAGCTTCCGTCGAAGTAATAATTCTTTGTTTATCTATTTTGATAAAAGGCAAAGAGGAAGGTTTTGAACCAGTAGCAATAATAATATTTTTAGCTTCAACGGTTTCTGAACTACCATCAGCTTTAGTAACTTTTATATGATTGGCATCTTCAAAAGAGCCAATTCCATTCAAAACCGTAATGTTGTTTTTGTTCATCAAAAAATTGATTCCACCAACAGTTTGGTCAACCACAGCTTGTTTTCGAGCAATCATTTTTTCTAGATTTACTTTCACTTCGCCCGAAATTTCAATTCCATTTTCTTCAAAATGCTTAATTTCGTCATAATGATGGGAAGAAGAAAGCAATGCTTTGGAAGGAATACAACCTACATTCAGGCAAGTGCCTCCTAAAGCAGCATATTTTTCGATGATTGCAGTTGAAAATCCAAGTTGTGCGCAACGGATAGCAGATACATATCCGCCCGGACCAGAACCTATAATGACTACGTCGAATGAACTCATTTTTGTGTGTTTTAAGTTTTAATTTTAATGACTTGTGCAAAATTAAGAAATTTATCTCTAAAATTACTTTTAAATTTGGCACAGTTCGTCTAATCACAAAAATCAAATTCATTGTGATTATTAACGCTGCAAAAAACCTATAACTTCATTTTAAAGCAAATTACAAGACCACTAATTTAGTAAGTATCCTATATAAACGATGCTTATATTTTATCTATAATACAATTGAATTCGAATGATTTAGATAAATATAAAGCAATTGATTTTCTTCTTCCAAGAAAACTAAACCAATTGTTTCAGAGCAATTTCAA
>CALPKO020000141.1 GCA_943324165.2 Bdellovibrio sp. ZAP7
CATCTTGTCCCCAACCCAATGCTCCGTCTCCAGTAATAGAAACAGGTGTTACTGTGAAATCGTATGCTAAAGTAGTTTTATTGAACATTATATTGAAGTTTCCAACCGGTACAGGAATTTCTCCACCTCCTAAAGTAGCTGTTCCAGATGGGAAAGCGGTGTTACCCCAAAAAGTTGTATTATCAGTAGAAAGTGCAAATTTTAATCCAGATGCTGCAGAAAAATAATAGTCATTTAGTTTATATTCTATTCCATCTGTTGTATTGAAGTTTACACCATCAGTTGTAAAAGCCCCTATAGCTTCAACAAGATCAAAAGCACTTGCAGTCAATACAGCTGTATAAGCCAAAGTCAATCTGTTAAAAGTTATGTTGTAAGTTCCCGATACATCTACAAGAATATCATTTCCACTTTGAACTGCAGTACCGCCAGGGAAAGTATCACAACCCCAATTCGTTGACCAAGAAAAATTAGTTCTGAATTTGAATTTTTTACCACCAATCAAATCAACATTATCAATTGTAAAAGTTACACCACCATCTGTTGATGTCATAGGAATATCTGTACTGAAATCTATAATTGCATCACCAATTATCGCAACTGGCACCTCAACAAAATTGTACGCACCTGTAGTGTAATTTAAATCTACGTTGTAATAACCAGCTGTTAATGGGATAGTTGGTCCACCAACAGTTGCTGTTCCAGATGGAAAAGCATCAGCACCCCACGTTACAGGTGGATTTGCATCATTTAAGAATTTAACACCTGCTGCGTTAAAATAATAATCCGTTTTTACGTAGGCAACACCATCGGCAGTAACCATGTCCACTCTGTCTGTAAACTGATTGAACCCCCCGTGGAAGCCAATCACTGGTAAATTTAAAACAACCGGTGTAAAATTATAAGCACCAGTTACTCTGTTAAAAGTAATGTCATAAGTTCCACCAGGTACAGGAATGTTGGCACCACTTTGTACGCCAACTCCACTAGGAAATGTATTGAAACCCCAGTTAATTGCCCATGCACCGTCTTGTCTAAATTTTAATTCACAAGTTGTATCTAAAAAAGTGAACGCGGTAAGCGTGTAGTTCTCGTTATCAGTAGTATTCATAACAATATCTGTCGACCAACTACTTCCTTGAAAGGAACCAATCATTCCTATACTTTGGGCGTTTAGGTTTATTGAACTTACTGTCAATAATACCAATAAAAATAATTTTTTAATCATGATTTTTTATATTAAGTTAATTTGAAAATTTATTCTACTTTTTTTAATTTTTACTATTTAGCTGTGCTAAATAATGTTTCTTTTTTTATAGCTTTTTTTATCTCTCCATATATTATTTTTTTTATTTGTTAAACATCTAGTTTTGGTTTAGTTTTTTAAAAATTTAATGGTTTGGTCATTGTTATTATTATCAGTAACTTTAACTAAGTAGATGCCTGTGTTTAAGTCGCTGATATTGAATTGTGCATCTTTATCCATTTCAGTGTTAAAAGATTTTACTAATTGTCCGGTCACGGTAAATATTTTCACCTTCGATGTTGCAGTATTTAAAGAAAAATAGTCGCTGCCAGGGTTTGGTGCAATGGTTAATTTTGTATTTCCAACAAAACTTGGCGTGGCTAACGTACTTGGCTTGTTTCCAAAAACCCTAAATCCTCCTGGCTCAATGGTAACGTTTTGATTTGTTGCCGTAACCGATAAAGGTGTATCATCCATCATGTTGTACCAAGTCCCTGTGAAAGGAAAACCGGAAGTATTGTAAGCCGTATCAGAAAAATTGGTCAATACAAATACATAACTTAAATCTGCAGTTTGCGTCGTGCTAGTGTATATATCCAAACGAGGTCTTCCAACTTGAGAGAAATTCCAAGCAAATTGACCATTTTCAAAAACTGGTTCTGTTTTCTTCAAATTTATCATTCGTGCCCAATTACTGTAAACGTTGCTTCTAGCGGCGTCACCCAACCAATTGTTTGTCCATTGTGGTTGTGGTTTGGTGTCCAATTTACAATCTGGCGCATTAAATGAAACTGTTCCATTGCTACAAGTCCATAGTGATTTATCCCAACCTAGTTCTCCAAAATGCCACATCATTTTTGGTCCTGGCACTAAAAATAACACCGCTCCCATTGCTGGTAATCTTTGTAAAATTTTTGGTAAATTGTTTTGCGTTTGTCCAGCTTCTGTAAAAGCTTTATAAACTACTCTTTCTTCATCATGGCTCTCTGCGTAACCAATAAATCTATCAGATGGGTCTGATACACCAGATAAATTGGTACTATTTCCTTTCAATAAATTAGCATATGGATCGGTCATTTTTCTCCATTGCATGATGCCTCCAACGTTTCCTGTTCTATTGTAGTTTGCCCATTCAACTTCTTCATTATATGAACCTCCATTTCCAAGATGTTCAAAAATTACCAAAGAGCTAGGGTCTGCTCCCCATTGAACATCAGCATAATATTTCATTTTAGCCACGCGGTCACCTCTATATCCATTAGTACAAGGCTCTTGACCACCAGCAACAGTAGGCGGACATTGATTGGTAAAACCTTTGGTTAAATCCCAACGGTATCCATCAATTTTAAATTCTTGAATCCAATATTGAATCGTTCTGACAGAATAAGTGTTGGTAAGGTTTTCTGGCTCTCTAAAGTGATTTAAATCTGAACCAACGTTATAAGAGTGCATCGCTTGTAGATTACAATAAGGATTTTCTGGAGAGAGGCCATTAGCCCATCCATCATTGTTAGTATCTAGCATCCACATTCTTTCGAGCGGAGAACGTCCAAAAACATGGTTCAAAGCCAAATCTAAAACTACTGCAATTCCATTTTGATGACAAAGGTCTACAAATTCTTTTAATTTGGCAGGAGGTCCATATCGTTTGTCCAACGCCATATGGTAAGCCGTATTGTAACCCCAGCTCATATTACCTTCAAACTCCATTACTGGCATAATTTTGATGGCGTTTATTTTCAGATTTTTAAAATAATCAATTTTGTCAATTAAATCTTGATAGGTCCTATTGGTATCAAAATCACGTACTAAAAGCTCATAAAAAACCAAGTCTTTTTTCGCTGGCTTTACAAAATTTAATGTCGCATCGCTCCAATTATAGCTAAAAAGTGTTTGAGAGCCAGTTTGCAAAACAGAAACTTCTCTTTCTTGTCCTTCCGGATAGCTTGGCAAATTAGGAAAAACGCCCAATTGTTGAATTTCAGGATCATCAAAAGGACTTAAAACTAAAGTAGAGAATGGATCTGCGGTTTTGACAAGTGCAGGAGAATTAGCAGGTCGATCGGTCATATCACCCACCCAATATTGATAATTATAAGGTTGATTTGGAGTAAGTCCATTCAATTCCAACCAAAATTTTCCCGTTGCAGGGTCTTTTTTCATTGCATAAGTAATTGCAGGACTATAATTATTAAAACTTCCTGCAACGTACACAAAGTCTTTAAAAGGCGCATTCAAAACCAATGTTGCTTTAGTAGGGTCGTTCGGATCATAATTGATTCCATCTTTAAAAGTATTGTTCATAGCTGCACTTTCTGTTGATGGAACAACTAAAACGTAAAATTTGTAAGTAAAAATACTTATCCCTTTAGTTACTGTTAAAACATAGGTCTTGTTGGTCGAAACATTTGAATCTATAAAAGAGTATGCTGCACCATTAAAAGTGTTGATGCTTACCCCATTTGCTGTCAAGTTGTAATCTGCATTTCCACCAGTATTGCTTGCAGTAATACTAAAATTTTGACCTTGCGTTAAAAGCGCTAAACTATTATTCGCAGGAGTAGTAAGGGTTGCTTGAAACGCACCTACATTTAAAAAAGTATCCGCTGTTTGAACATTTCCAGCGGCATTTCTTATAACAAGACAAATCTTTGTTATTGAACTTGTTTGTGGAACGTTAAAATAACTGTAAAGACTCGGACCAATATCTAATTTGTAAGTTGTTCCGGAAACAAGGGTAAACTGAGGTTGCGCTGCGCTTCCCCATGTGCCGATTACGTTTTGCCAAAGTGCACCATTCACTTCAACGCCCATATGGGCGTATAAAATGCCAGTATAACTTGCTAATGAAGTGCCCGTTTTGTTAAAATTAATCGTAACTGGCGAACCTG
The DNA here is from genome assembly GCA_943324165.2 of Bdellovibrio sp. ZAP7. Lineage (GTDB taxonomy): Bacteria > Bacteroidota > Bacteroidia > Flavobacteriales > Flavobacteriaceae > Flavobacterium. The sequence continues at coordinate 4,138 of CALPKO020000141.1, forward strand.
CCTCAAAAACTGCAGGAGAAGTAGTTATTTGTGCAGACATCCAAAACGGAATTAATAACCAAAAATAAAGTGTAACCTTTTTCATGAAATTTGTATTTATTGTTTGTTCAAAATTATTAATTAGGTATAACACGTAAATTATAATTGGCTGAATTTTTTGTGTCTAAAACAACGGTATAATTTCCAGGATTTTGATTATTATAAAAACCACCCCCAATAGACAACTTGTTGTTAATTGTAGAAGTAGAATTTGGTGTGATGGCCAAAACTTGATTGACTCCAGCAGTTAATGTTCCAAAATTATCAGCTGCAGCAGCAAAACCACTTGTTTTTAAAGAAATCTTAAAAAAACCAGCAGCTAAATTAACATTTGTATTGATATACATTCTGTAATATGGAGATGTGGGATCTGTAACAAAATCTAAAACTTTAGGTTGATTACCTGTCGCTTGACCTATAACAGAAAATTTTCTTTTGATGATAGAATAGGTATTTTGAATTAAATCAGTTGTGATATAATAAGTACCAGCTCCTGTGAAATTGGCATTACCGGCACTAATAGCAATATTACTTGGGTCGTTGATATCTGAAACATCTTTTATTGTTCCAATCATTAAACCTGCAGCATTTGATGTCAACTCGTTAAAACCCTTAAGATTAAGATTTGTTGCATCTGGATTGGCAAATTTGAATTGCGGCGTCGCGTTGTTCATCCATACAAAACCACTGTATTTACCATCATTAAGTGGTGTGTAAATTACTGGTGAGTTTGAAGTACCTGCAAGATTAACATTCCAATCTGCATAAGTGCTAGTTGAACCAAAATTACCGGGAACATAAATTTTTACCGTCTCATCAAATTTATCGTAAATGCTTGCTGAAAAAGTTATCTCTTGAGAATTGGCAAATAATGCATTTGGATAAGCTGCTGGATCTGTAGGATCAGTTAATTGAACATCCGGACTTCCAACGATTTTCATTTTAAAATTTACCGAGTTCGCAATAATTCCGCCAAGATCTGCTA
>CALPKO020000142.1 GCA_943324165.2 Bdellovibrio sp. ZAP7
ACGCTCGTTTGATGTCGCAAGCGTTAAGGAAATTAACTGGAACAATTAGTAAAACCAATTGTACCGTGTTTTTTATCAACCAGTTGAGAGAGAAAATTGGCGTAATGTTCGGAAATCCTGAAACAACAACAGGTGGAAATGCACTGAAATTTTACGCATCGGTTCGAATTGATATTCGTCGATCCTCTCAAATAAAGGATGGTGAAAATGTTATTGGAAATAGGACAAAGGTGAAAATTGTAAAAAATAAAGTCGCTCCACCATTTAAAACAGCAGAATTTGACATTATGTATGGCGAAGGCGTTTCTAAAACAGGAGAGATTTTAGATTTGGCTGTCGAATTTGAAATTATTAAAAAAGCAGGTTCTTGGTTCAGTTATGGCGAAACAAAATTAGGTCAGGGCCGTGATGCCGTTAAAGGTTTAATTAAAGACAATCCCGAAATGGCTGATGAGCTTGAAAATAGCATCAAAGCGCACATCAAAGCATTGGCCGACGCATAAATTTAAAACCCGAACTTTTCGGGTTTTTTTTGGTTTCAACGCAACCTTTTAATTAATAAAACATTTTATAAGAACTTAATATCAAAAATGAAAAAATTCACACTAATTTTTGTTGCGCTTTTAATGCTTTACAGCTGTACGGTTGAAGATAATCGTCCTAAATATCATTTTGAGATTTTGCCAATCGAAAGTTTTACCGTTCCTGAAAGTTTTGTTTTAGGAGCAACTTATCCGATAAAAATGAAATATAAAAAGGGTACAAGTTGTCACCAATTTCAAGGATTTTATTACGAAAAAAACTTAAACATTAGAACCTTAGCAGTAGAAACCGTTGTTTCTGAAAATTCAAATTGCATCGCTGATACATCAAGTGTAGAAGTGTCATTTAACTTTTATGTAACCAGCAACGGAAGCTATATTTTTAAATTTTTTAAAGGAGTAGATGAAGCAGGAAATGATCTTTTTTATGAAGTTGAAATCCCTGTAAATTAATCATGATAAAATCAAAACTATGGGTTTAGTTAGAACAACTCATTAAAGATTGTAAAAAAAATGACTTAAATGCACAAGCATATTTGTACCGGTTGTTTTCGTCTAAAATTTTTGTTGTTTGCCATAAATATTCCACTAATTGTGCCAATGCGTAAAATAATTTACAAGATGAATTTTTGATAATTTTAACAAAATTGAACAGTTTAGTTACAATTCTTTTAAGGCAAAATTAGAACCAACTTTTAAATACCAAATCAATACATTTTCAAATGATGTTGGCGGTTTCAATCCTTACTTCGAAGGATTATATTCAGGCGTGAGTTTTAGTTTTTAAACTAATATTTTTATATTTTGTTGATTGCTCGGGGGAGTAATTGAAAAAGGTTTGCACTTGCAAGCCTTTTTTGTTCAACGCCTTTTTGAACGTACAAGGCGTAGTTATATTTTAATTAATATTATTTTCTCAAAACTATAACGATTTCGTTGATGATTTGCAGTAATCAAGCGTGATACAGTGCTTTTTTCTCAATTAGAAATGTTATATTTACGGCTTATTTAATTTCAATGGCTTTAATTAAATTACATTTAGATGAATTTGAAGAAGTTGATTACGAATTAATTGCTATTCATTCCACACTTGAAGATTATAGAATGGCTTTTTTTATCAATCAAAAGTTACCAATAATGTTAAGTAAGTGCAAAGAAGAAATAATTGTTAAAGCTAAAAATGACGAAGTATTGTTTTCTAAATTTGTTTTCGACGATAGTTCAAACGATTTAACTTGGACATTAATTCAGAACAAAAATGAAATTATAACCAAAGAAAAAACAAAAAATCAAACGCTATTTTTAAATTCAGAATTAGCAATCGAGACTAAAGTATATCTACTGCCAGAATTAAAAAAAGTAGACTATTTTTTAAAAATAGAAAACTATCGGTCTGACAAAGAAGTTGAAGAAACAATTAAAGAATTATTAGCCATTGAACGAATTTCAACTGCATACAAAGTAGATGTTAACAATATAAAATCAAAAAACAATTTAATTTTTTAAAACAAATGCCAACAAACAAAAAAACTAAAATTGTAGCAACCCTTGGGCCAGCATGCAGCACAAAAGAAGTTTTGAAAGATATGATAGACGCTGGAGTTAACGTTTTTAGAGTCAATTTTTCACATGCTGATTATGACGATGTGAAATCGAAAATTGACTTAATTAGAGGTTTAAACGAAGAGTTTGGATATACCACCGCTATTCTTGGAGATTTACAAGGACCTAAATTGCGCGTAGGTGTAATGAAGGAAGATGTAGTAGTACATCCTGGTGATATTATTACATTTCAAACTTCTGATGATGTTCCAGGAACTGCAGAAAGAGTTTACATGAACTATAAAGAGTTTCCAAGAGACGTGAATCCGGGTGAAAAAATTCTTTTAGACGATGGAAAATTGATGTTTGAAGCTTTAGAAACAAACGGAAGTACCGAAGTGGTTTGTAGGGTAATTCAAGGAGGCCCTTTAAAATCCAAAAAAGGAGTAAACCTCCCTAATACAAAGGTTTCTTTGCCTGCTTTGACTAAAAAAGACATTAGAGATGCTATTTTTGCCATCGAACAAAAAGTAGATTGGATTGCCCTTTCGTTCGTTCGAACTGCAGAAGATTTGATCGAATTGCAAGAATTAATTGCCAAGCATTCAGAACACAAAATTCCAATTATTGCGAAAATTGAAAAGCCCGAAGGCGTCGAAAATATTGATAAAATTGTTGCTTATTGCGACGGTTTGATGGTTGCTCGGGGCGATTTAGGTGTTGAAGTGCCTGCGCACGAAGTACCTTTGATTCAGAAAAAATTAGTAAATCGCGCCAAAACAGCAAGAATTCCAGTGATTATTGCTACACAAATGATGGAAACAATGATTACTAGTCTCACTCCTACCCGAGCTGAAGTAAATGATGTTGCCAATTCGGTGATGGATGGAGCAGACGCAGTAATGCTCTCGGGAGAAACCTCTGTTGGAAATTATCCAGTACAAGTTATTGAGAAAATGACACAAATTATAGAAGCTGTCGAAGATTCTCCGCTGATTCAAGTGCCGCAAAATACCCCGCAAGTTAGAACAAAAAGATTCATAACAAAATCAATTTGTCATCACGCCTCAATAATGGCCAATATAATCAAGGCTAAAGCGATCTGTACACTAACCAATAGTGGCTATACAGCATTTCAAATTTCGGCATGGCGGCCATCTGCTCATATTTTGGTTTTTACATCTAACAAAGCTATTTTAACACAGCTCAATTTACTTTGGGGTGTGAAGTCCTTTTTTTATGATAAATCGGTAAGCACTGATGATACTGTAACTGACGTTAATGAGATTGCACGTGAAAAAGGATTTGTAGACAAAGGCGATTTCTTGATAAACCTTGCTGCAATGCCAGTTGCAAACAAAGGAATGGTGAACACTTTAAGAGTATCAGAAATAGAATAGCATAAGATATTTATATAAGAAGGCAATTCGTTCGAATTGCCTTTTTTTATTTAATTTAATTGTGATAAATTTTTTAAAAGTCAAGTTTTTTTAGAAACGAATGAATAAAAAAACACCTATTTTTGCCTTTAAAGATTTAACAATTGAAACAACTTCTGTTTAAAAATGCCATAATAAATTTCAACGATGTTGGAAAAGGTACTGCAATTGTACTACTTCATGGTTATTTAGAAAATAGTTCAATGTGGGATTATTTTGTGCCCGAATTTTCAAAAAAAAACAGGGTTATAACCATAGATTTATTAGGTCACGGAGCATCTGGATGTCTAGGATATGTGCATTCAATGGAAGAACAAGCAAATATGGTTGCGGAGGTTCTAACCCAACTAAAAATTAAAAAAGTTAATTTAATTGGCCACTCGATGGGTGGATATGTCGCGTTGGCTTTCGCCGAAATCTATGCAGACCATGTAAAAAGTTTGGTGTTGATGAACTCAACATCCCTCGGAGATAATGCAGAAAAGAGACAAAATCGTGATAGGGCCATTCAGGCTGTGAAAAAAAATTATGTCATTTTCGTAAAAATTTCAATTGCCAATTTATTTAGCGAAGAAAATCAAATTTTACTTATTAACGAAATCGAAATTGTAAAAAACGAGGCACTTAAAACTCCTCTTCAAGGAATTATTGCAGCGCAAGAAGGAATGAAAATTCGTAAAGACCGAAAAGAGCTTTTACATTTTGCACCTTATCCTAAAATGTTAATCTTAGGAAAAAAAGACAAAGTTTTGAATTATGAAGACAACATAGATCAAATAGAAAAAACAAATGTACAATTAGTAACTTTTCCGGATGGACACATGAGTCACATTGAAAATCGTGAAGCACTTTTAAGTGTGCTGATAGATTTTATTAAAAAAGCGTGATTAAGTTTTTTCAATAAAAGGTACGCTTTTATCTAAAATTTCATTCAGAAGTATTACAATTTGTTCTAAAAAAGCTTCGATTACTTCTTCATCAATTATTGTTTTTCCCTCTTTTCCTTCTTTAAATTCGAAAGGTAAAAATCCGTTTTTTAAATTTTTAAAAGAGATAATTCCAGCTTGAATCTGTTTACCTTGAATTTCATTTTTGAACATGAAAACATAGGCCAAAATCTGAATTATCTTGTCGTTGTTTAAATCTTCTGTTAATTTATCCCACGATTTCAAAACAAGGTTCTTTTTTTCAACCTTACCGGTCTTGTAGTCAATTATTCTGATTATTCCATTTCGCTCTTCGATTCTGTCTACTTTTCCACCTATTTTTACGGGAAATAGTAAGTTTGGATGAGTTAAGACGGCTTCACATTTTTTTTCTAAATATAGAATTTTTACAGCATCGCCATTTTTAATTAGTTCTAATTCAAGTTTCAAAAAATTAAAAACGTTGCGTTTCGCAACTTCAAATGCTAAAAGGTTTCTTCCTTTTTTTATTTCTCCCTCTTTATAAATCAATTTAAATTGTTTCAATACCTCATTATCCAACAGTTTGAAGCAAGTTAAAATATCCGATTCTAATAGAAATTTGCCAATAAATGGCGTGAACAGGGCTTCTAATGTTTCGTGGATAATGGTACCTAAAGTATTTAAAGCGATATTTTCTTCTACTTCAGCTACTTCTTTAATGTATAAAA
>CALPKO020000143.1 GCA_943324165.2 Bdellovibrio sp. ZAP7
CAAACAGCATAAATTTTAATGGAAATAGTTACTTTAGAAAACGAAAAATTATATAAAATAGCCAATAATGATGCTATGCGTCCATTTTTCATGAGCATAGTTAGCTACTCTAACCATTGGATGTTTATTTCAAGTAACGGCGGCCTTACAGCAGGTAGAAAAAATGCGGAGTTTGCTTTGTTTCCTTATTATACCGATGATAAAATCACGGAATCATTTGATATTACTGGTAGTAAATCTATTTTTCAGATTCATTACAATAACGAAATTCATGTTTGGGAACCGTTTTCAGAAAGATTTTCTCACAACATTTTTAAGGTTTCACGCAATTTATACAAAAACGTTTATGGCAATAAAGTGATTTTTGAAGAAGTAAATCACGATTTAAAATTAACCTATCGCTACCAATGGAATTCTAGCAACAAATATGGTTTTGTTAGAAAATCCGAATTAATCAATCTTTCAGACATTAATTATGAAATTGGAATCTTAGATGGAATTCAAAACATCTTGCCTTTTGGCGTAATGAGCGATTTACAAAATGCAGCGAGTAACTTAGTTGACGCTTACAAGAGAAGTGAATTACACCAACAAAGTGGACTTGGTATTTTTGCGTTAAGTGCAATCATTGTAGACAAAGCTGAACCTAGCGAAGCTTTAAAATCAAATGTTGCTTGGTCCTTAGGAATGAATAAACCTTCTTATTTGGTTTCTTCTTTACAAATTTCAAATTTCAGAAAAAAACTAAAAGTAACTTTAGAAGCTGATATTAAAGGCGAAAAAGGAGCCTATTTTCTGAATAGTGACATCGTTTTAAAAGGAAATTCAAAAGAAGAATGGATGATTGTCGCCGACGTAAATCAAGACCATTCAGACATTGCTCAAATTATAAATAGCATTCAAAACGAGAAAAATCTTGAAGATTTAATCAATCAAGATATTGAATTAGGAACAAAAAAGTTAATTGACCTCAACGCCTCTTCTGATGCTTTGCAAATGACGAATGACAATTTGAGAGATACTCGTCATTTTGCTAATACGCTTTTTAACATTATGCGCGGTGGAATTTTCGATTTTAATTACCAAATTGAAAAACAAGACTTCTTAAAGTATGTTGAAAAAGCGAATAAACTCGTTTATCGGAAATTAGAACAAAACCTCAACAATTTATCCGAGTTATTTACATTAGAAACCTTAAAAGAATTTGCATCAAAACAAAATGATGCTGATTTTGAACGATTAAGCTTAGAATATTTACCCTTAAAATTTAGCAGAAGACACGGCGATCCAAGTAGACCTTGGAATAAATTCTCCATCAACACACAAAGTGAAATTGATGGTTCAAAAATTTTAGATTACGAAGGAAACTGGCGAGACATATTTCAGAATTGGGAAGCTTTAGCGCATTCTTTTCCTGAATTTATTGAAAACATGCTCCATAAATTCCTAAACGCAACTACTTTCGATGGTTATAATCCTTATCGGGTCACCAAAGATGGTTTTGATTGGGAAACGATTGAAGAAGACAATCCTTGGTCATATATTGGGTATTGGGGCGATCATCAAATTATCTATTTGTTGAAGTTCCTTGAATTTATCGAAAAACACCAACCAAAAAAATTGGAGGCCTATTTTAATAACGATATTTTTGTTTATGCAAATGTGCCTTACATCATAAAATCGTACGCAGATATTCTTAAAAATCCAAAAGACACAATCGCTTTTGATCACCAATCTGATTTGAAAATTAGAGCAGAAAGGGCTAAAATTGGGGCAGACGGAACACTTTTAAAAGAGGCGAATGGCGACATTTATAAAGTAAATTTTATAGAAAAAATGTTGGCTACCGTTTTAGCCAAAATGTCTAATTTTATTCCAGAAGGTGGCATTTGGTTGAATACGCAACGACCAGAATGGAATGATGCCAACAATGCTTTAGTTGGAAATGGCGTCTCGATGGTAACACTATATTACTTAAGAAGGTTTTTAAATTATTTTCAAAAGTTAGTTGAGAAATCAGAAGTTGAAAATATAAAAATTTCGAATGAAATGGTCGAATTTTACCATAGCATTAGAGAAAATCTAATTAAATTTGAACCTTCATTAATAGGAAAGTTCAATGATATAGAAAGAAGAACGATTCTTGACGCACTTGGACAAGCCGCTTCAGATTACCGTCACCACGTTTATCAAAATGGTTTTTGGGGCAAAAAACGAACGGTTTCTATGGATGGTTTAAAGCGATTTATTGAAATTAGTTTAAAATTTATAGACCATTCAATCGAGGCAAATAAGAGAGCAGATAATCTTTATCATGCTTATAATTTAATGACTGTTGAAAGTGAAACGGAAGTTTCAATTGCTCATTTGAGTGAAATGCTTGAAGGCCAAGTAGCTGTTTTGAGTTCTGGCTACCTGTCTTCAAAAGAAGCTTTAAATGTGCTTGATGGACTTAAAAACAGTAAACTCTTCAGAAAAGACCAATACAGTTATATATTGTATCCAAGCAAAGAACTGCCTAAATTTCTTGAAAAAAATATAATTTCAAGCGAAGTAGTTGCCAAATCTAAATTGTTAACTGACTTAATTGTAGCAAATAACACACAAATCATCAAAAAAGATTGGAATGGGGAATTTCATTTTAACGGAAACTTCAAAAATGCAGCCGATTTAAATGTTGCCTTACAGTCACTTTCCAAAACGACTTTTGCTGCTCAAGTTCAAAATGAGCAGAAATCAATTTTGCAAGCTTTTGAGACCATCTTTAATCACAAATCATTCACGGGCCGGTCTGGAACTTTTTATGGTTACGAAGGCCTAGGTTCTATTTACTGGCACATGGTTGCTAAATTGCAATTGGCAGTTCAAGAATGCTGCTTAAAAGCGGTTGAAGAAAATGAATCTGCTGAAATTATCGGACGATTATTGGAACATTATTATGAAATCAATGAAGGCATTGGCGTACATAAATCTCCCGCTTTATATGGTGCATTTCCAACGGATCCTTATTCCCACACACCTGCTGGAAAAGGCGCTCAACAACCTGGAATGACTGGACAAGTGAAAGAAGATATTCTATCGCGTTTTGGTGAAATAGGTGTTTTTGTAAAAGACGGAAAACTATATTTTAATCCATGTTTGTTGCGCAAAAATGAATTCCTATTAGAACCAAAAACATTTAAGTATGTTGATATAAATTATAACTCTAATAGTATCGATTTGAAACCAAATTCGATTTGTTTTACTTATTGTCAAATTCCAATTGTTTATACAATTTCGAATCAAAAAAATATTGAAATTCTGTTTAACGACGACAAGCAAATGCATTTTGAATCATTAACGATTGATTATGACACGAGCAAACAAATTTTTAAAAGAACAGGAGCAATCAAGCAAATTAATGTAAGTGTTTTAGCAAGTGAATTGAAATAATCAAATGAAAAACAGAAGTCCTTTTAATATTAAATCAACAATAAAATCTATTGCTTTTGTAGTAGTAATTTTAATTGTGTTTTCATTTAAAACGGAGGTTAAAAAGGTCAATCATGCATCAAATGCAAAAAAAGTGACCGCAAAAGATATTTTAGGCAATCCAAACTATTTAGCCATTTCTTATGGCGGATATCGAAAAAACACTAGAGATATTCAGCCAACAATTGAAGAAATCAAAGAAGATTTAAAAATTTTAGCAGCTTGTAAAATAAAAGTTATTCGCACCTATAATGTTCACTTAGCAGAAGTTTCAAATGTTTTAAAAGCAATTTCAGCTTTAGAAAAAGAGGATGCGAATTTTGAAATGTATGTTATGCTCGGCGCATGGATTGACTGCGAAAATGCTTGGACCAACCTTGCCCCTAATCACGATGTTGAAAGCAAAAGAAATGTAGTAGAAATCGAAGAAGCAGTCCGTTTAGCGAACCAATATCCTGAAATTATTAAAATTATAGCCGTTGGAAATGAAGCGATGGTGAAATGGGCAACGAATTATTATGGTCACCCTGACGTAATTTTAAAATGGGTAAATCATTTACAGCAATTAAAAAAGAACAATAAACTATCCAAAGATTTGTGGATTACATCTTCAGACGACTTTGCCTCTTGGGGTGGCGCTGACGATAGTTACAAAACGAAAGATTTAGAAGCTTTGATCAATGCGGTAGATTATGTTTCGATGCATACTTATCCTTATCATAATTCACATTACAATCCCAATTTTTGGAAAACTCCTCAAAAAGAGGCTGGTTTTACTGATATTGAAAAAGTAAATGCTGCAATGCAGCGCGCTTTAGACTTCGCAAAATTGCAATACAACACAGTTAAAAAATATGTAAAAAGCGTCAATCCTAATAAACCGATTCATATTGGAGAAACTGGCTGGGCTTCTAGTTCCGATGGAATTTATGGAAATGACGGTTCAAAAGCTTCCGACGAATACAAACAAGCACTTTTTTATAAGGCAATGAGAGCATGGACCAACGAAGAGGGTATTTCATGTTTTTTCTTTGAAGCATTTGATGAGCCATGGAAAGACAGTAAAAACCCACTAGGTTCAGAAAATCATTTTGGACTATTCACGGTAGAAGGAAAAGCAAAATATGCTTTATGGGAAAATGTCGATAATAACGCCTTTAAAACTTTGCAACGCGATGGAAATGAAATTACTAAAACTTTCAGTGGAAACAAAGAAGCAATGTTGAAAATGGTTCAAAGTCCGCCTAGTAACTAAATAGTATGAAAACAATTAACCGACTATTTTTCATCCTAATCATTTGTACAATGTACAATTGTACAAGCAAAAAAAGCGCCTTAAATTTTGAGGTTTATGAAACTTCTGCACAAGGAAATTCATTGACGAAAATCAAAGCAATTTCAACCGATAAAAATGGAGTAAAAATCAATCTTAATCCGAAAGTAAAATTCCAAACTATTACCGGTTTTGGCGGCGCATTTACTGAATCTTCGGCTTATATGCTTAATCGATTGAGTGCCAAAAATAGAAAAAAAATAATGCAAGCCTATTTTAGTGAAAATGGTGCAAATTATTCTTTGACAAGAACGCATATCAATTCTTGCGATTTTTCATTGAAACATTATGCCTACGACATGGTTGAAGGCGATAAAAACCTAGACCACTTTTCAATTGAAGAGGA
>CALPKO020000144.1 GCA_943324165.2 Bdellovibrio sp. ZAP7
CTTCAGCCAAACTCACTTCATTTTGACCTGTAGTTGCCGGCTGATTGCTCCATGTAACATCTTCTGTCCATGGCGAAGTGATGCGTTGCAAAACTGCTTCATTACTGCCACTAACATGCACGTGCTGACCATTTGCATATCCATTTTGAGCATTTGGATTGTTGTAAAGTGTGAGCACAGCCGATTGGATGGTAGCGCCTACCGGCAAGTTACTCAAATCAAAATCAACAAGACTTCTAATAGATAATGGTAAACCAAATATTGTCCATGCCGCTGCATCAAATTCTGCAGAATTTCCTTGACCGCCATTTGGAACATTAGAAGAAATAAAAGCATCTTTTCCATCCGTTGCATTTGGTTGTAAAGTAAGCATGTTGCAAACCACAGTATAGGTTATCTCTAATTTTGGGTGTAAAGCTGCGTTGGGATGATCGCTAGAGGCAAATGCTAACAATCGATAGGGAGTTTCAGTTTTTAGTTTTAATAAAAAACCAAAACTATCGCTTGGGTTCGCAATAATATCTTCTAATAAATTTTTAACATCTAAAACATAATCTTGGTTAGGATTTGTATCTTCAGCCAAACTCACTTCATTTTGACCTGTAGTTGTCGGCTGATTGCTCCATGTAACATCTTCTGTCCATGGCGACGTAATGCGTTGCAAAACTGCTTCATTACTACCGCTAACATGCACATGCTGACCATTTGCATATCCATTTTGAGCATTTGGATTGTTGTAAAGTGTGAGCACAGCCGATTGGATGGTAGCTCCTACCGGCAAACTACTCAAATCAAAATCAATAAGACTTCTAATGGTTAAAGGCAAACCACCTATTGTCCAAGCTGCTGCGTCAAATTCTGTCGAATTTCCTTGACCGCCATTTGGAACATTAGATGAAATAAAGGCATCTTTTCCATTGGTTGCATTAAGTTGCAAGGTTAATGTAGTTTGCCCATTCATTGGGAAAACCATAAAAAAGAAAAAAGAAATTATGCAATATGTTTTAAACATAAAATTGGAGTTAGGTCATTTTTTTACAAATATAGATGCTTAAATTTTATTAAAAAAATAATTACTTAGCATTAATGCTTTAGTTAATTTGATTTAAACATTGCTTTAGATTTTTGATTATATAGGTAGCTTTTCGCCAATAAGCCATATTGAAAAAATGAAGATTTATTTTGGCTTGTTGGTAGATTTGAATAAAAAAACCCGATTTGAAATTCAAACCGGGTTTAATTCGTAATTCGTAATTTTAGACAACGACTAATTTCTAATCAATTTTCTGTATTTCAAACGTTTTGGGGTTAAATCTCCACCTAATCTTTTCTTTTTGTTTTCTTCATATTCGGAGAAACCGCCTTCAAAATAATATACTTCAGAATCTCCTTCAAATGCCAAAATGTGGGTACAAATTCTATCTAAAAACCATCTGTCGTGCGAAATTACTACCGCACAACCCGCAAAGTTTTCTAATCCTTCTTCTAATGCTCGCAAGGTATTAATGTCCAAATCGTTGGTTGGTTCATCTAGTAAAAGTACGTTTCCTTCTTCTTTTAATGTCATAGCCAAGTGCAAACGGTTGCGCTCTCCACCCGAAAGCATCGAAACTTTTTTGTTTTGGTCACTTCCGCCAAAGTTAAATCGAGACAAATACGCACGAGAGTTTACTTGCTTTCCGCCCATCATAATCAACTCTTGTCCATCGGCAAAATTTTCCCAAATTGATTTCTCTGGGTTAATGTTAGAATGCGATTGATCTACGTAGGCGATTTTTACAGTTTCGCCAACCGCAAAGGTACCGCTGTCAGTTTCTTGTTCGCCCATTATCATTCTAAAAATAGTAGATTTTCCTGCACCATTTGGTCCTATTATACCAACAATTCCAGCTTGTGGCAAAGTAAAGTTGAGGTTGTCATACAACAATTTATCTCCAAAAGCTTTGGCTACATTTTTGGCTTCAATTACATTGGTTCCCAATCTTGGTCCATTCGGAATATAAATTTCTAGGTTTTCATCCAATTGTTTTTGGTCTTCATTCAACAATTTGTCATAGTTCTGCAAACGTGCTTTCTGCTTGCTTTGGCGACCTTTAGCTCCTTGACGAACCCAGTCTAATTCTCGTTCCAACGTTTTTCTGCGTTTTGATGCCACTTTTTCTTCTTGTGCCATTCTGCTCGATTTTTGATCTAGCCAAGATGAATAATTTCCTTTCCAAGGTATTCCTTCTCCCCTATCTAATTCTAAAATCCAACCGGCAACATTATCTAGAAAGTAACGGTCGTGCGTAACGGCAATTACGGTTCCTGCGTATTGTGCCAGATGTTGTTCTAACCAAAGCACAGATTCAGCATCAAGGTGATTGGTAGGTTCATCCAGCAATAAAACATCTGGCTGTTGCAATAACAATCTGCACAAAGCCACTCGGCGACGCTCTCCACCAGAAAGATTTTTTATCGGTGTATCTCCGTCAGGTGTGCGTAAAGCATCCATTGCAATTTCTAGTTTCGTGTCGATTTCCCAAGCACCTAGCGCATCAATTTTGTCTTGCAAATCTGCCTGACGGTTCATGAGTTTATCCATTTTGTCGGCATCTTCATAGTTTTCAGGAAGACCAAACAAATCATTAATTTCATTGTATTCTGCTAAAACCTTCATGGTTTCGGCAACTCCTTCGCGCACAATTTCGATGACCGTTTTCTCATCGTCTAAAATCGGTTCTTGCTCTAAATAACCCACAGTATAACCTGGTTGAAAAACCACATCTCCTTGGTAATTTTTGTCAACACCTGCGATAATCCTTAAAAGTGAAGATTTTCCGGAGCCATTTAGACCTAAAATACCAATTTTAGCTCCGTAAAAGAAACTTAAATAAATATTTTTTAAAACTTGTTTATCGCTGCTAGAGTAAGTTTTACTCAATCGCTGCATCGAAAATATTACTTTCTTATCGTCTGACATAACTATTTTTATTTTTATTAAATGATTGATTTTTATATATTTACAACTTAATTACTTTAGTAAATATAACATTTTTGAATAAAATACCCGAACTTTTTGTTCCCACTTCTGATAAATTTTGATTGATTTTTTTATAAAAATTTATAAAACATATAAAAGTTAAACAAATATAGCTTTAAATAAAAAGAATGCAAAAGATGATTTTATTTAAAACTATCAAAAATCAACTCATGCGCAAAAATGCTATTTCTTTAACGGATTTTGTTTATCATAATTTTTAGTTTCTTTCCTTACTTTCATTGGCGTATTTTCCTTGGCATTTTCAAGTTTACTTTTCTTTTTGATTTTTTCATCTAATTCAATTTCTTCTTTTGGAAAAATTTCTTCTTTAGACATAATCCTTTCATCGCCACGCCAAATGAATCCTCGTAATTTCCTAACATTCTCCGGGAAATCTTTTTCTGGATAAGTGGTACTCTCTATATTCTTAAAAGAAGTTAAAGTTCTAATTTTGTTGTCTTCTAATTGCATATTAATGCGACTACTCAACTTTTTTTCAATTCCAATCAATTCTAATTTATCATAAGCATAATAAATAGCTTCGGTATTTTTAACAATATCTACTTCATACAATTTATTGTCCTTGAATTTTCCATACAAATTCAATCCTTTTATTTGGTTGTAACCTGTTCCTAGTGAATCTTTAGATATTATAAAAGCATTGTTCAAAACCTTTAAAGAATCTAACTTCTCAGTTCGATTGTTCCCTATTAAATGAATTTCATCACCGGTCATTTGGTTTTCGCCATTCCATATCACAGGATTTTTAATGAGTTTTGTCAATGCCAACTTCGTACTAGAATGAATAGAATCGCATTTTCCACTCATATCGGTTTTATAAAATCTTGCATTTTTAAAAGCACGGATAATCCTATTTTCAGGTTTTCCGGTAACCATTAGAATTTTTCCATGAATATATAAAGAATCTTTCTCTACCAAACTAATCGCCACGGCATGTTTGGTTACAAACATAGAATCTTTTTGTTTGTACATTTCTGCATAATGTCCTTTTATAATTCCTTTATTAATTGAATCCGTAATTTTCACATTGTTGGTTGCCGAGGCAAATTCAATTTTTCTGTCATAATACAAACTATCGCCCTCAATCAATCGGTCTTTGTATTTGATATAAGACTTTCTTAAAAAATGCCCAACATTTTTTTTGCTATTATAAAATCCTTTTTCGGTATAAATGAAATTATCTTTCCCTTTAATAGTTGATGGACCAAAAAGATATGCATGACCAGAATTATTGTAATAATCCAAATGATTCGATTTGATTACATATTTTGGATTGCTAACGGTAACAGCTGTTAGAAATTGAAACTTTTTTTCTTTAGCATAGTATTTCCCAGACTTACTTTTCAAGGTATTGTCTTTATCCACAATCACACCATAATTTCTATAAAAAGCCTCTTGCTTGTTTCGGTCAAAATTAATTGTATCCGTTTTCAAATTCATATCAGGCGAACGCAAAACCGGATTTCCCGTGGCAAAAGCTTGTTTGATATTGCCGTTGTATTCTGCATAATCACTGTTTAAATAAAGCGTGTCGCCTTGTACAATTTGAACTTCTCCAAATGCTTTTAAGTAATTTTCCTTTTGGAAAAAATAAGCTTTATTGCAAGTTATTATTGCTCCATCGTGGTTCATCCGTACTTTTCCAGACAATAAAACTGCTCCAGGAATTTTTGCCTCATCACGATCTGCAAAATCAGAATATTCAATATTGATTGGTTTTTGGGCTAAAACAGCATTTGCCTGCATGACAATGAGTCCTAAAATAAAGAAAAAAAAGCGTTTTTTCAAGATGTATATTTTTTGTCAAATTTAGGGAAAATGTCATTAGTAACGATTTTATTAAGAATTATTTATTTCATTCCCATAATGAGCATCAAATTTTTATATTTGTCAGAGAATGTAATTTTACAACTTTAAAATAAAACAAATGAAAAATATAATTTTAGTTGCAATAATAGCTTTTTCACTCAACGTGAATGCACAATACAAAAAGAAAACACCGCCAAAAATTAAGAAAGAAATGGTTACAGAAAAAAAGCAAGTGGTTTATCAAGTTTTTACACGTTTGTTTGGAAATAAAAATACAAACAACAAACCTTGGGGA
>CALPKO020000145.1 GCA_943324165.2 Bdellovibrio sp. ZAP7
GTGTTCAATTCCAGTGTTCAGTGTTCAGTCGCAGTTTTCATTCGTTTAAACTTCACAATTCGAACTTGAAACAAAAAAATTTAAAAATATAAAATATGTCAATTTTAATTTACGCAGAATCTGCAGAAGGAAAATTTAAAAAAGTTGCATTTGAATTAGCAGCATATGCAAAAAATGTAGCTACAAGTTTGGGTACAACGGTTACTGCCGTAACCGTAAATGTGTCAGATGTTTCAGAATTATCTAAATACGGAGTTGATAAAGTACTGAAAATAAGCAATGACAACCTTACAAAGTTCACTGCAAAAGCATACGCCGATGCCATCAAACAAGCTTCAGAAAAGGAAAGTGCAAAATTGATTTTGTTGTCATCCACAACAGACAGTTTGTATTTGGCACCTTTAGTTGCTGTTGGTTTAGACGCAGGATTTGCTTCAAATGTAGTTGGTTTGCCAGTTTCTATAAGTCCATTTCAAGTAAAAAGAAATGCTTTTTCCAACAAAGCTTTTAACATTACCGAAATGAATAGCGATGTTAAAGTGTTGAGTTTGTCTAAAAATTCTTTTGGAATTGCAGAAAACCAATCTGCTTTAACCGAAGAAGTTTTTAACCCAACTATCGGAAATGATTTTGGTGTAAAAGTCGAATCGGTAGAAAAATCAACTGGTAAAGTGACCATTGCCGACGCAGATATTGTTGTTTCTGCAGGTAGAGGAATGAAAGGGCCAGAAAATTGGGGACTCATTGAAGATTTGGCCAACACTTTAGGGGCGGCAACTGCTTGCTCGAAACCAGTTTCAGATTTGGGATGGAGACCTCACGGAGAACATGTTGGACAAACCGGAAAACCGGTTGCCACCAATTTGTACATTGCCATTGGGATTTCTGGTGCAATTCAGCACATTGCTGGAATTAATTCTTCAAAGGTGAAAGTAGTCATCAATTCTGACCCAGAAGCGCCATTCTTTAAAGTTGCAGATTATGGAATTGTAGGTGATGCTTTTGACATTGTTCCTAGATTGAACCAAAAACTAAAAGAATTTAAAGCACATAATAGCTAAAAATCAATTATTAAAAATAGCAAAAAAGTCCTGAAAATTCAGGACTTTTTTTTGATGCTATTTTTTTGATTTTACTTTATTTCGAGTTTTTTATTATCCTTTTGGATTTAAAATTTACAACGACCCAACCAATTTTCCTTTTTTGGTTTTGACTGGTGTTTGGGATTTTACAACTGATTTTGACTGTAAATCTCCAAGAATATTTAAAGCCTCTTCTACATAAGCATCTTTTGATAAACTCTCGTGCCAACGCACTCTTTTTTCCTTGAGTAAAGTGTCTTTTTCCATCAAGGAAATTTCGTACGGCAAAGAGTTAAAAACCAAATTGTCTTTGTATTCCGTAATCGCTTTGAATTTTTTAGATTCCAATTCATTAACCTCTTGCTGTTTTTTAAATTTATTGATGTTTAAACTGTAGACATTATCATCTTTACGTTTGCTCAACCATTTTGCGTTTTCATCAATTAAGTTGAATTGAGGACTTTCTGCAAGCCTTTTTTTACTATTAGCGATTACTGCTTCAAAATTATTCGGTTTCAAAGCATTGTATTGCGCTGCGTCGATTTTATCCCAAGGCATTGCGTTATCTGTATCTCTCTCTCCAATCGGAATGTAAGAATATCGGTCTGGCATAACGACATCGCTTGCCACACCTTTCAATTGCGTTGAGCCACCATCAATTCTGTAAAACTTTTGCGTGGTAGTTTTTAAAGCACCCATATCACCAATGGAACTATTTCTTACGAATTGGTTCAAATCAACTACGTTTTGAACTGTTCCTTTTCCATAAGACTGTTTGCTTCCAATGATAATTCCTCTTTTATAATCTTGAATAGCTGCCGCCAAAATTTCAGAGGCAGACGCAGAAAAGTTATTTATCATGATTACCAGTGGCCCATCCCATTGAATTTTACTGTCTGTATCAGAAAGTACTTCTTTGGTTTTTCCAGCAGATTTTACTTGAACTACTGGCCCTTGATCAATAAACAATCCGGCGATATCAACAACAGTTCGCAAAGAACCACCACCATTGTCTCTTAAATCCAGTGCAATCCCTTGAACGCCTTGTTTTTTTAATCTATCGACTTCTAAAGCAATGTCTTTTGCCGCATCGCGACTGTCTTTGTTTTCAAAATCGATATAAAATTTAGGCAAATAAATAACGCCATACAATTTTCCGTCTTTTAAAACAGTACTCGATTTCGCATAAGTCTCTTCAATTTCAACTTCGTCACGAATAATTTTAATGACTTTTGTAGTTCCATCAGTTGCTTTTTTTACAGTCAATCTAACTTCTGTATCTTTTGGACCTTTGATTTTTTTAACCACTTCATCCAATTTCATACCAACAATATCGATTGGCTCTTGATCACCTTGTCCTACTTTTAAAATAATATCTCCTGGCTCTAATTCTTTTTCTCTCCAAGCTGGACCACCAGAAATAAGTTCTGAAATTTCGGTGTAATCATTCTTTTTTTGCAAACGCGCTCCGATTCCGAAGAATTTTCCACTCATGCTCACATCAAATTTTTCTTTGTCGGTTGCCGCTAAATAAGAAGTATGCGGGTCAAAACGCTCGGCAATGGTATTGATGAACGACGAAAAATAATCTTCTCGGTCTAAATCTTTAATAAAACTGTAATAATCATCAAGTTGTTTGATGGCGCTTTCGCGTGATTCTTTTTCTAATTGCTCAAAAGTTTTTGGCGCATCGTCTTTTTTGTCTTTATTGGCTTGTTTTTCTAATTCTTTTTTAGCTTTTTCAGAAATCACACCATTCTTTTTGTCTTCTTGGAACTTCAATTTATCGGTTAAAGAAGATAACGTAGACAACTTAATTTGTTTGCGCCATCTTTCTTTCAGCTCATCAATATTTTTAGCAAAAGGTTGCTTTTCGTAATCGGTGTTGAAACTCTCTTCTTTAGCATAATCAAAGGGTTGGCCTAAGATGTCTTTGTAATATTGTTTACTCTCTTCAATTCTTTGCATCAATCGATTGTAAGTTAAATCGAAAAAAGTCAAATCTTTGGCTTTTATTTCGTCATCAATTTGGGTTTCGTATTTTGCAAATTCATCCACATCTGCTTGCAATAGGAATCGTTTTGATGGATCCAAAGCTTCTAAATAATCTTTATAAATTCCTTTAGAGAATGTATCGTCAATCTCCTTAGGGTCATAATGGCCTTTTTCTATAACGAAAGTCAAAAGTTCTAAAAGCAGTTTGTCTTTTTCTGGATCACCCGATTTTTTAGAGTGAATAGTAAATGCAAATAGAGAAGCCGAAAGAGCGACAACAACGAGGATAACCTTATAATTTCTTTTCATATAGTTAGAAAAAGTATTCATTCAAATTTTTAAACCAAATTAAGTAAAAAATTGTGCCGAAAATAAAAACAAGCGCATAATTTTTTGTTAAAGATACAAATATAGAAAGTTGGGTATAAAAATGATTATTTTTGCCAGCATAAATGTGCTAATAAATAGATTGCCTAGCCCCGATTGACAAAGAAAATCCTTTTTGCTCGGTGTTCGAGCAAAAAGATTTGAATGGAAAGCGGGAAATAGCTTCAAAAAAAATAAAAATGAAAAAACCTTTGATTTTAGTGGTTAACGATGATGGAATCAATGCCCCGGGCATTCGAGCTTTAATTTCCGTCATGCAAGACATTGGTGAAGTGGTGGTGGTTGCTCCAGACAAACCGCAAAGTGCTATGGGACATGCTATCACTATAAATAACATTATGTATTTGAACAAAATGAGCGCAGAACATGCCGAAGTTTTAGAATACAGCTGCTCTGGAACACCGGTTGATTGTGTGAAATTGGCGGTAAATGAAATTTTGCATAGAAAACCAGATTTGTGTGTTTCGGGAATCAATCATGGGTCAAATTCGTCGATAAATGTAATTTATTCTGGCACCATGAGTGCTGCCGTTGAAGCCGGAATTGAAGGAATTCCGGCCATTGGTTTTTCGCTTTTGGATTATGATTGGAATGCTGATTTTGATTCGGCAAAAAACTTCATCAAACAAATTACATTGGAAACACTCAAAAATGGACTTCCAAAAGGAGTTGTTTTGAATGTGAATTTACCCAAACTAAAAGAAAACGAAATCAAAGGAATAAAAATTTGTCGTCAAGCGAATGCGCTTTGGATGGAAAAATTTGATAAACGAAAAACACCCCAAGGCAAGGATTATTATTGGCTGACCGGCGAGTTTGTGAACAATGATCATGGGCAAGATACAGACGAATGGGCTTTGGCAAATGGATATGTATCTGTCGTTCCGGTTCAGTTTGATTTGACTGCCTACCAAGCAATTGGAGAATTAAACATTTGGAATTTGAACCAATAAATGGACAAAATGGAAAATATTAAAAATATAGTTTTAGGTTTTGTAATTGGCATTATAACGACAACAATTGGCAGTTTTCTTTTTATAAAATTGGTCCTGCAAAACGATTTTATTCATGGTTTTCAATATGTGAAAAACCAGGGTTATTTGGGAAAAATAATTACCCTTGGCGCGGTTTTAAATATCATTGTGTTTTTTGTTTTATTAAAATACAATAAAGAAATTGTTGCCCGCGGTGTTGTTTTGGCCACTATTGTTTTGACTTTGATTACTTTGTTTGTATAAAATCAAAATTAAAATTTACTATGCATTTTTTATCCCAAGATTTAGAAGATTATATAGAACAACATTCTGAAAACGAACCAGCTTTGTTGGCCGCATTGAACAAAGAAACTTATCAGAAAATTCTGTTGCCAAGAATGTGCTCTGGACATTTTCAAGGACGGGTTTTGAGCATGTTGTCTAAGTTAATTCGACCACTAACCGTCTTAGAAATCGGCACTTTTACTGGTTATGCCACTTTGTGTTTGTGCGAAGGAATGCAAGCCAACGGGCAATTACACACGATTGACATCAAAGAAGAATTAGTCGATTTTCAGCGAAAACACTTTGACCAATCGCCTTGGAAAAATCAAATTACACAACATTTGGGAGAAGCAGTTGACATAATTCCAACGTTAGATTTGAAATTTGATTTGGTTTTTATCGA
>CALPKO020000146.1 GCA_943324165.2 Bdellovibrio sp. ZAP7
ACCAAATAAAGTGCCAGCGGTGATTACGAGCCCTTGCAAAATACTTATTCCTAGTTCTTTCCAACTGAAGAAAGTCGACGTAAACGGGCGTGGTTTGTCGTTCATGGTGTTTTTTTCTAAAGGTTCATTTTCAAATATTATCGAGCAGGTAGGTCCCATAATTAATTCTAAAAAAATGATGTGCAATGGTGAAAAAATATTTGGATAAACCCAACCCAAAGCCAATGGAATAAATACGGTCAAAATAATCGGAATGTGAATAGAAATGATGTAACGGAATGCTTTTTTTAAGTTGGTATATATCCTTCTTCCCATCGCCACTGCATCGACCATTTTCGACAAATCATCGTTGACTAAAATCAGTGATGCGGCTTGTTTGGCGATTTCTGTACCTTTTTTGCCCATAGCAATTCCAATATGTGCTGCTTTTAATGCTGGTCCATCATTTACGCCGTCGCCTGTCATGGCAACAATTTGCCCGTTGGCTTTTAACGCTTCAATGATTTTGAGTTTCGCTTCTGGAAACATCCTCGTAAAAATATTGGTTGACAAAACAGTTTTTTTCAAGTCTTTTGCTGACAGTTTCATCAATTCGTCACCAGTTATTGAATTTTCATATCCTTCAAAACCAATTTGTTTGGCGATAGAAGTTGTGGTTTCGGCATTGTCACCGGTTATGATTTTCACTGCAATACCTGCTTTGTAGAAATGCTGCAATACGGCATGAATGTTCTTTTTTGGTGGATCGTAAAAAGCGACAATTCCTTTGAATTCAAATTGAATTTCTTGTTGCGTTTTAGGATAGTTCTTTCCGGTGAAAGTGGCTTCCCCAACGCCTAAAATCCGATAGCCCTCACTCGTAATTACTTCAATGACGGCTTCAATTGCTTTTTTTTCTGCAGCAGACAAATTAGCAACTGCCATTAATGCTTCGGGAGCTCCTTTGGCAGCAATGATTCTTTTTCCCTTTTTATCTTCAAAGACATGCGTCATCATTGGTGGTTTTCCATCCAATGGATATTCGTGCACCAACTTAAAATGAGGTCTTTCATCTTCAGAAAATAAGTCAGAATAAGTTTTGTGCAAAGCGATTTCCATTGGGTCGAAAGGAATGGGTTCGCTCGCCCACATTGCCAACTGAATCAAACTTTTCTCTTCCGTTGCATAAGCTTCTGGATTGGTTATTTTTTTTGCTTCTAAAGCATACACTTTCGCCAAACTCATTTTGTTTTCGGTAATTGTTCCGGTTTTATCAGTGCAAATTACAGTCGCACTTCCCAATGTTTCAACGGTTTTCATTTGTTTTACGACAATGCCCATTTTCATCAATCGCCACGCTCCAATCGCCATAAAGGTCGTAAATGCCATCGGCACTTCTTCTGGCAAAATGCTCATCGCCAAAGTCAATGCTTTGAGCAAACTGTCTAAAATAGATTTTGAATGATAATAGTTGATACCCCAAACCGTAAAGAAAACTATTGTTCCAGCAATTACTAATTTTTTTACAAAATTGTTAATCTGGATTTCTAATGGTGTTTTTTCTTCCTTTATGGCTTCGAGACTTTTACCGATTTTACCTAATTTGGTTTGATTACCAATAGCAGTAACAGTGGCAATTGCCAATCCGCTTGCAACAGTTGTTCCCTGAAAGACCTGGTTGTTTTCTGCTTCTTTATCTTTAGCTACCGCAAATGATTCGCCAGTAAGGATGGATTCGTTGACCGAAAAATCATTGGAATGAACAATTGTTCCGTCGGCAGATATTCCTTTACCTTCTTCAATCAGCAAACTGTCGCCAACCACAACGTCTTTGCTATCAACCTCAATGGTTTTGCCGTTTCTAATCACTTTTGATTTGGGAAGGGTAAAATCTTTTAGTTTTTCTAAAGCATTCCTGCTGCGAGAATCTTGAAATAGGGTAATGGCCGAAACGATTAAAATGGCCGATAACAAAAAAATGCCATCACCAATTTTTCCGCTGACAAAATAGATTGAAGCCGCCACCAACAATAAAAGGACCATTGGTTCTTTTGCCAAATTTTTAATGGCCTCAAAAATTGGATTTGTTTTTTTGTAGTCTAAACTATTTTGCCCAAATTTTTTCCGTGCAGCTAAAACTTGTTCGTTGGTTAGTCCTTTGATTTTAAAGTTCTCTAGCGGCATTTTTTTATTTATTTAGGAAAGTAGGTTTTTGAAAACGTTTGGTATTACGTATTATATTGCTGGTCTTTATTTATCAAAATTAAAACAAAAGCAGTTAATACAATCCCAAAATCAATTAAAATAAACTCCAGTGCATAATCCATTTTGGTTGTTGGATATTTGACTGTAGCTTGAGTTTTTTAGTTGTTTTTATACCGATTCAAGGCAAAATGCAATTGCGCCCTTGCTACAAATTCGTTGGTGGGATTGCAGTTAATGATGATTAAATAGCAGGCGAGGGAAGATATTTTCCAGTCTATAAGGAGATTTTCGCCATCAAAACGGTATATTTTCTTGAAATTTTGTGGCTTAGAAATTTGCAAAGTGTTGCAAACATCAAATGTTCTGTTCATCGAAATTGCTATTTCTTGTGCATTATCGATGTTTAAATAACTCATAATGTCACTTACAAAAAAATGGAGTTGGAAATTTTTGAACCATTGTTGCTGTTGGTACTCTTGCATCACAATGTCTAGATAATCGTAAATTTTAAGCTGTTTGTCCATGGTGTAAAAGTGCTAACTGGTTGAATAATTCTAGTTCTTTTTCAGATAAATGGGTTGGCATTTTGATGGTAATTGTAGCGTATAAATCACCAAATTCTTCTGGTTTATTAAAAATAGGCATGCCCATTTTTTTTAACCGCACCACTTTTCCATTAGCAGTTTCTTTGGTTACAGCGATGTTTATTTTTCCTTTCAAGGTTTTTAATTCGGTTTTTCCACCAAGGATGGCGTTGTATAAATCAACCTCGATTGTGCAATACAAATCGTGTTCTTTTCTTTTAAAAAGAGGATGAAGGGTAACGTGAACGGTAATTGTTAAATCGCCATCTGGAGCACCATTGGCACCTTTACCACCTTTTCCTTTTATTCTCAAAACTTGTCCCTCTGATATGCCTGGCTTTATTTTCATTGCCAATTTTTGGGTTTCCAATTGCACTTGACGCGTTGTTCCCAAATAGGCCTCTTCAAGCGAAATTTCTATATCGGCATCAAAATCTTGTCCTTTCGGTGCTGTTTGTGCTCTGCTTTTTGCATTTCCGGTATGACCGCCAAACATCGTAGCAAAAAAATCGGCAAAACTATCTTCGTCAAATGATTGACCCGCGTTGCTGCGACTTTGGTAGTTTTGATTGCCTTGGCTAAAACCATTAAACCCTTGTTTTCCTCCAGTTTGTTGGTAATTTTTGTAATCGTCGGCTAAACCGTCGTATTCCTTCCGTTTAGTTTCGTCTTTTAAGACTTCGTTGGCCTCACTGATTTCCTTAAACTTTTCTTCAGCGGTTTTATCATTAGGGTTTTTATCAGGATGGTACTTTATAGCTAGTTTTCTATATGCTTTTTTGACTTCGTCAGCAGAAGCGGTTTGAGAAATCCCTAGTATTTTGTAGTAGTCTTTAAATTCCATTTTGATGGCCTTATGATTGATGTTCTAATCTAAAACGGTAACAAAATCAGCCATCGGGATTCTTATTTTCTCTAAATTAACCAGCCAATCTTTTTCGGCAGCCCTGAATCCTAAAGCGAGAATACAGGTGCTTTTTAGCCCTTTTTTATTCAATTCTAACAAATCATCTAGTTTTTTGCTGTCAAAACCTTCCATTGGCGTTGAATCTATTGCTTCTAAAGCGGCAGTAAACAAAGCAAAAACTAATCCGATGTACGATTGACGCGCCGCATGTTCAAAATGTTCTTCGGTTGTTTGTTTAGAAAACAAGTCTAATAACATTTTCCGGTAATCGTCTGTGGTCGAATCGGGCATGTTCCTTTGTTTATTCATGTAAGTAAAATGTTCGTTCACTCGTTCTGTCGTATAGGCATCCCAAGCTGCAAAAACCATCAAATGAGAAGATTCTGTAATTACGGATTGGTTATGGGCAATTGGTGCAATTTTTTCTTTTAACGCTTTGTTGCTAATCAGAATAATTTCAAAGGGTTGCAAACCAGATGAAGTAGGACAGAGTAGTGTTGCATTCAAAATAGCATCGATTTTTTCCTGCGACACAACGGCGCCAGACATGGCTTTAGTGGCATAGCGCCAATTTAGTGCTTTTATGGTATTCATGACTTATGGTTTTTTTAAATGAGTTATTTTTGTTTTTTAGTGCTATTTTTCTCCTTGAAGTGTTTTTAAAAGCAATTCTGCAACAGCTTCCGAAGATCCTGGATTTTGTCCGGTAATCAACAAGCCGTCTTGTTGTACAAATGATCCCCAGTTTTTTCCTTTTGTATAATGGGCACCTAGTTTTTTTAGTTCTTGTTCCAATAGGAATGGGACAACTTTTGTTAATCCAACGGCTTCTTCTTCAGTATCTGAAAATCCGGTAACGTTTTTTCCTTTCACAAGTGGCTGACCGTTTTCTGCTTTCACATTAACCAAAGCTGCTGGTGCATGACAAACAAAATCATTCGGTTTTTGGGCATTGTAAAAATCTTCAATCAGTTGAATGGAAGTTTTATCTGTTGCCAAATCCCATAATGGTCCGTGGCCTCCAGGATAGAAAACGGCATCAAAATCTGTATAAAAGCGCTGTGTTGCTAAAGATTGCGCATCTTCCGCTTCACTTTTCGGATCTACCGGAGGTTGGCCGCCAGCAGGCGATGCGATGGTTATTGTTGCGCCAGCATCAACCAAAACATAATAAGGTGTGGCAAATTCGTCAATCCAAAATCCAGTTTTTTCATCTGTTTCACCAAGTTGGCTATGCGATGTTAGTACGATTAGTATTTTCATTTTTTTTATTTGATTATTTAATTTAACCCGTTGGGTGTAATTAAATTGTTTGATTTTTAATATTATTTATTGGCCTATCAAATATAAATTTATTGATATATTGAACCAAAGTTAATGCTGTTATTTTTGCTAAAATTCTCGT
>CALPKO020000147.1 GCA_943324165.2 Bdellovibrio sp. ZAP7
GGTTAGTTACATAATCCATGATAAGCTTCATTTTTCTTTTGTGTAACTCTGTCGAAAGTTGAACATATTCTTCATTTGTTCCAAAACGAGGATCGATTTTATAAACATCTGATTGGCCATAAGTGTGATAAGAATATTTTTCGTCATTATCTTCGCAAAGTGGCGTTGGCCAAAGAGCTGTAACTCCTAATTCATTCAAATAGTCAAGAGCATTTATCATTCCTTTGATATCTCCTCCATGTCGGCCGCCAGGAAGATTTCGGTTTCCTTTTTCTGTAACCGACGTATCGCTGTCATTGCTTGGATTTCCATTAGCAAAGCGATCTGACATGATTAAATAAATCATATCCGAGGAATCGTAACTTTGCCGGTTTTTAGCATTTTCTTTTCTTGCTTTTAGGTCGTATTTTTGAGTAAACGCAATTTTATTTTGGTTTTTGAAAGAAAATACTAATTCTTGTGTTGATACATTTTTTGTATTGATGGTTACAAAAATATAATTTGGGTTTTCTGTTTTTTGAATATTTTCAATAATTGTATTTCCAGAAACGGAAACATCAAATTGACTGATGTTTTTACCATAAAACATAATTTGAATATTCGACAAACTCATGTCACTCCACCAAAATGGTGGTTCTATGCGTTCAACTTGAGCAAAAGTTGAAATTGAAATAAACAGGAGTAGCAATACTTTCTTCATTAGTTTTTATAATTTAAAAACCCTTTCGTCATTTTGAATTCTGAAAGGGTTTGTGAGCAATTTCTATACATTTACTAAACCATCTGGTTCAACCAAAACTTCATTTCCGTTCACAAATACTTTAATGTCTCTTTTTCCTTCTAAAGAAAACGAGGTTTTATTATGGCTAACAGCTACTTTTAAAATTTGATTTCTGAAATTGATTTTAAAAGAATAGCCATTCCATTCTTTAGGAATTTTTGGTGAGAAATGCAGTTGGTCATTTTTAATTCTCATTCCGCCAAAACCTTCTACAATGCTCATCCAGGTTCCTGCCATAGAAGTAATGTGGCAGCCTTCTTCCACTTCTTTATTGTAATCGTCTAAGTCTAATCGTGAAGTTCGTAAATAGAAAGTATAAGCCATGTCCATTTTATCGAGTTTTGCCGCTTGAATTGAGTGAACGCAAGGGGACAAAGAACTTTCGTGGACAGTAAATGGTTCATAAAAATTGAAGTGTTTTTCTAATTGTTCCGTTGTAAAATGATCTTCAAAGAAATAAAATCCTTGTAGCGTATCGGCTTGTTTGATGTATGGCGAGCGCAAAACTCTGTCCCAACTCCATTTTTGGTTGATTGGCCTTTGCGATTTGTCTAAATCTTTAACTTGAACCAAATCTTTGTCTAAAAAGCCATCTTGTTGCAAGTAGATTCCTAATTCTTCTGAATAAGGAAAATACATATTGCCCGAAACTTTTTTCCAATCTTTCAATTCTGCATCTGATAAGTTTACTTTTTCGGTGATGCGTTTATGGTCTGATGGATATTCTAAAGCTACTTTTTGAATTTGTTCATGTGCATAATCGATGCACCATTTGGCGATATAATTGGTGTAGAAATTATTATTGACATTATTTTCATATTCATTTGGACCTGTTACACCAAGAATCATGTACTGATTTTTATTGGTAGAAAACGAAGCTCTTTGGTGCCAAAAACGAGCAATTCCTATTAAAACTTCTAAGCCTTTTTCTGGGATGTAAGAATAATCTCCTGTAAATCTGTAATAATTAAAAATCGCAAAAGCAATCGCTCCATTTCTGTGGATTTCTTCATGGGTAATTTCCCATTCGTTGTGGCATTCTTCACCATTCATGGTTACCATCGGGTACAAAGCTGCTCCACCACCTTTTTTGAAACCTAGATTATTTTCGGCATTTTCAATGGCTTTTGCCAGGTGATTATATCTGTATGTAAGTAAGTTACGTGCTACTTCTTGGTCTTTAGTTGCCATGTAAAAAGGAATACAATATGCTTCGGTATCCCAATAAGTAGAGCCGCCATATTTCTCACCAGTAAATCCTTTTGGCCCTATATTTAATCTTGAATCTTTTCCTAAGTAAGTTTGGTTCAATTGAAAAATATTAAATCGAATACCTTGTTGCGCTTTTACATCGCCGTCGATTGTAATGTCACTCATTTCCCAAATTTTTGCCCAAGCATCAATTTGATTGTGAACTAGCTTTTCGAATCCGATTTTTAATGCCGATTGTATAGCATTTTCAGCGCCAAGTTGAGTGTTTTCATGATTTAATGAAACAGCATAGCCACCAATTTTTTCAATTGCAACTTTATCGCCTTGTGCAAGTTTAAGATCATATGAAAATTGGATTTTTTCTTTCTCAAGATTAATATTTAAAGGCGAAAGTTGTAAATGCTTATTGTTCAACACAAAACGGTTTTGCATAAAAGTTGTTGCAACAAAATGCGTCTTGTAGGTTCTAGCAGTAACAAATGCTCGATTTTCTAAAAAACTGGAGTGTAGAGGTTCCCAAAAATTTTCTTCCCAGTTGGCATCTTCATTGGTAACGCCTGCATCAATATAAGGTTTGAAAACTATTTTAGCTTCCTTATTTAAAGTAGTAATTTCATAATTTATAACGCCAACTTCATCTAAATCTAGTGAAAGAAAACGGGTAATTTTTGCGGCAATTTCAGTTCCGTTTTGTAAAGTTGCTTCAAAAGAACGATAATAAATACCTTCTTTCATGTTTAATTCTCTGCGGAAATTTTTAACTTCTTTACAAGTATTTAAATCTAGATTTTCACCATTAATTTCGATGTCAATTCCAATCCAATTTGGTGCATTAAGTACTTTTGCAAAATATTCTGGATAGCCATTTTTCCACCAGCCTACTTTGGTTTTATCTGGATAGTAAACACCGGCAATATAACTTCCTTGAAAAGTTTCACCTGTATATTTTTCTTCAAAATTTGCTCTTTGCCCCATTGCACCGTTTCCGATACTGAACAAACTTTCTGATGATTTGACCATTTCCGCATCAAATCCTTCTTCGATGATTGACCAATTGTTTGGTTTAATGTAATCTTGGTTCATTTTGTTTTTTTATTATTTTATTCTAATTTCAGGTTGGGTAAACTTGGGACCTGAAACTTGAAACTTCTTTAACCTATTTGTGCTTCAATAAAACTAGTATCCATAAAAGTAAAATCCTTAAAGATAAATTTAGCTTCATGTAAAATGGCCTCTTCGCCAATTCCAACACTAACCATTTTTGCAATATTAGCTGCTTGAATTCCCGCCACCGAATCTTCAAAAACTATAGCGTTTTCTGGATTCACATTCAATAATCTTGCAGCTTGCAGAAAAACTTCTGGATCAGGTTTTGCGTTTGTAACATCGTTTCCGTCAACAATTGCATCAAAATAGTGAATAATTCCTGTTTTCTCTAAGATTGGTCTAGCGTTTTTGCTTGCAGATCCTAGCGCAATCAATTGACTATTTTGTTTTAAGAATTGTAAAATGGGCAAAACACCTTCTAAAATTTCCGATTGATCGATATTGACTAAATAAGACAAATAATCCTCATTTTTTTGAATTAGCCATTTATTTTTATCTTCTTGGGAAGCATTGATTTTTCCTAATTCTAAAATAATATCCAAAGAACGTACTCGCGAAACACCTTTTAAATGCTCGTTGTGTTCTGGCGTAAACTCTATACCTAGTTGACTTGCTATTTTTTGCCATGCTAAAAAGTGGTATTTTGCTGTGTCAACAATCACGCCATCTAGGTCGAATATAAATACTTTTTTACTCATTAATTATAATTTTAGATTCATCATTTATAGTCAGAGAAATAATCCCTGCCAAAATCATTGAAGTACCTCCGATAAGCAAAGCATAGATTGGTTCGCTATTAAAAAACTTAGAAACTAAAAATCCTAATATTGAAGCAGCAACCAATTGTGGTATAACAATAAAGAAGTTAAAAACGCCCATGTAATAACCCATTTTATTAGAGGGTAACGCACCAGACAGCATTGCATAGGGAATAGATAAGATACTAGCCCAGGCTATTCCAATACCAATCATTGGCAACCATTCCATTGTGAAAGCAGTTGGTTCTTGAATAAAATAGATTGAGATTAATCCTAACCCTCCGCAAACTAATGCAATAAAATGTGTGAATTTTCGACTAGTTATTTTAGCTAATAATGGAAGTAAAAATGCCGCAATTGCCGCAATTAAATTATAATTGGCAAACATTTCGCCCACTTGATTTGCGCCAGTATTGTATGCTTCAGATGTTGTGTCGGTAGTTCCGTAAATGTGTTGGGTAACAGCAAGTGTAGTGTAAATCCACATAGAAAAAAGAGCAAACCACGAGAAAAATTGAACCCATGCCAATTGTTTCATTATTTTTGGCATAAATTGAAAATCATTCATAATAGTTACAAAACCATTTTCTGTATTGTTAGATTTTTGCATCCATCCTGAAATTGTTAAGGCTAATCCACCTAAACCAATTAATCCTAACGAAAGTACATATAGGTCTTTTTTAAGGTCTTGTTCATAAATTAAAAACGAGAATGAAATTCCGATGAATAGCATAATAATTCCTTTTATAAGATGTGCTTTTCCGTTAATTGAAAACCACTCTTTCGAATGAGTCTCTTTTGCATATTTGGATTCTTCATGTTTTTCAAAAGCTTCCATTTCTTCAGGGGAATATTCTTTTGATGTGATTACTGTCCATAGCACAGTTACTATAAAAGCCACTCCTCCAATATAAAACGAATATTTTACTGAATCTGGGATTATTCCAAAAGGAGCAGTATTTTTTACATTTAAATGGGTTAATATAAGTGGTAATTTAGAAGCAAAATAAGCTCCAATGCCGATAAAAAAACTTTGAGTGGCAAAACCCATTGTGCGTTGTTTTTCTGGCAAATTGTCACCAACAAATGCACGAAAAGGCTCCATAGAAACATTTATTGAAGCATCCATTATCCAAAGCATACCTGCTGCAAACCAAAGGATAGGAGAGTTTGGCATTATAAATAATGCGACAGAAGCTAGAATAGCACCGACTA
>CALPKO020000148.1 GCA_943324165.2 Bdellovibrio sp. ZAP7
ATTTCGTCCGAATCGTTAAGTATGATTATGTACATAATTTTTTATGGGTTGGAAATCAAACAAAAGGGCTAGTTGTAGCCAAATTAAATAACGATTTTACAATTAAAAATTTTTTCCATTATAATCAAAACCCAAATAGTCTAGATATTGATGACTACATCTGCGACATACTTCTTGATAATAAAAACAATGGTTGGATAGGCACAAAAAAAGGGTTGTTTCAAATTAAATTATCGAAAGATGGAGCAGCTTCGAAAATAAAAAAATTCACAATTCGAGAGGGATTTCCTAGTAATTTAATTCAATCAATCGAAACTGACAAGCAAGGAAATATTTGGATAGGAACAAATAAAGGTCTCGCTAGATTAAATGAAGCTTATAAAACAACCATTTATGATATAAATGATGGCATTCAAAACTACGAATTTTCAGAACATACCTCTTATTCCGATTCTAATGGAATATTATATTTTGGAGGTATCAGCGGTATTTCTTCATTTGAACCCAATAAAACAAAACAGGTCAATTACAACGAACCTGTAAATATTAGAGACATCATTATAAACGGTATAAATGTAAATGATAGAAGAATAAAAAATGATTCTTCCGGTCTCACACTTCGTCATTTCGAAAATAATGTAAAAATCAACTTTTTATCTCCCAACTATTACAATCAAAAAAATTGTAAATACGCCTACATTTTAGAAGGATTCGATGAAAATTGGGTAATGGCATCAGCGAATGCGTATGCAGCGGATTATAAAAATTTACCTACAGGTAATTACACATTCAAAATAAAAGTATCAAACGAAGATGGAACATGGGATTCAGGCTACACCTCATTAAAAATTGAAATCAAATCTTCATTTTGGCTTACTTTTCCGGCATTTTGCATTTATATAATTGTTCTTTATTGCTTAATAATTTTAATTTCATCTATTACTAAAAAACGACTTGAGAAAAAAAACAAGGAGCAATTAGAAAAACAATATCATGAGCAGATGGAGAAAATTAACGAATCCAAGTTGGAATTCTTTATCAACATTTCGCACGAAATCAGAACGCCCCTGACACTAATTTTATGTTCTATTGAAAAACTGATTGCTAATTTTGAGCTGAATTCCAAACAAGAAAAAGAAGTATTAACTATTGATAAAAATGTAAATAATCTTTTGGAATTGACTAATGAATTGTTAGCTATTCACAAAATGGAAACAGGTAATTACCAATTAAAAGTTCAGAAAAGTGATATGATTTTGTTTTTAAAAAACATTAAAATTGCTTTTCAAGGATTAGCAAAATCGAAAGAAATTAAAATTTCTATTGATGCCTATATGCCCGAATTATTGATGTGGTTTGATAAAAATGCACTCGGAAAAATAATGTATAATTTAATTTCCAACGGCATTAAGCATACCGATAAAGGAGGTAAAATTGTAATAAAAGTATTCCCATCTGCAGATGAACGATTTTTAACAATAGAGGTTATTGATAATGGTGCAGGAATAGACGCCAATTTTTTATCTAAAATTTTCAATAGATTTTATCACCATGGAGGCAATATGGATCGCTATGTTAATGGATTTGGAATAGGATTGTCTTTGACAAAGTCAATGATTGAAATCCATAAAGGAACAATTTCAGTTAGCAGCGAATTGAATAAAGGAACTACTTTCACAATGCAACTACCATTAGATGAAAACGCTTATTCTGATTTAGAAAAATCTGATAGAATCCTTTGGGACAATGATATACCTAGAGTGCTAAGCGCTACTGATTTTGATGAAAGCAATGAAGTTGTCACTACTAAATTAGCTGACAAAAATATCGAATTCAATGCCGACAAACCTATAATTTTATATGTAGATGACAATATAGATTTGATTGAAAATATGGCCGATTACTTTACGACCGATTACAATATGTATACCGCAGAAAATGGGAAAATCGGAATTGAAATGGCAAATAAATTGCAGCCAGATATAATTATTAGTGATGTGGTAATGCCTGTAATGAATGGTCTTGAACTATGTAAGACCCTTAAGAGTGACATAAAAACATCGCATATCCCGATAATTCTTTTAACGGCACAGGGCGATATAAATACCCAATTTGAAGGAGTAAAATTTGGTGCAGATTACTTTATCCCAAAACCCTTTAACATTAAAATTTTAAATCTAACCATCAAAAATATTATAGATTCAAGAAATAAGATTAAAAATCTAGTTTTGACTAATAAATATGAAGCCGCTATTGATATAACCACAAACAGTAAAGACAAAGAATTTATTGAAAAATTACTAAAATATGTTAACGATAATATAGAAGAAGATAATTTGAATATTATCAATATCGCGGATGAATTTTCAATGAGTCGTTCTACTTTTTTTAGAAAAGTTAAGATAATAACAGGTACTACTTGTAAAGAATTTACAGATTCGGTGCGATTAAAAAAAGCTACCGCACTTTTACTAGAATCTGATCTAAATATATCTGAGATTGCTTATGCCGTAGGTCATTCTAACCCACAATATTTTTCTAAGTGGTTCAAATCCCATTGCAAAATGTCGCCTTCAGAATATATCTTAAGAAACAAATTGAAGAACCAAGGAAGTTAGTGTCTTCTGCCAAAATAAACATCTGTGGGTGGTAAGTTGTTTAATGATTGTTTGTTTTTTTGGTGTTTTTAGAATAATTTAAATATAATAATTTTTGAAAACACTCTCGTAGTTTTTTTGACTAAATCAGTATACGTTTTGCCGCCCATATAACCCCGATAAAATTTCATTTCCATGTCAGGAAAGATGATTTTTATAAAGAATGACGAATAATCAAGGTGCTTTTATTTTCTATTTGTTCCTTTTTTCCTTTCAAAATCATTTGGGCTAGAATTTTTCCCATCGCAACAAAATCAGTAGATATGGTAGTGATGCCGTTTTCAACCACTTTTTTCAAAGGAGTTTCATTATAAGAGATAATTCCGAAATCAACACCAAGTAGTAAATTTTGTAGCTTGGATTTTTCAATAACTTTCACCAAGTCCCTATCATCAGGGATGATATATACTTCGCCTTTTTGTATTTCTCTGTCTTTAAATTCAGGAATAACTGTATGGCTAAATTCGAAATCTTTACAGAATTTTAAGAATCCAATTTTCATTCCAACGGGCTCCCTAAATCCCGGAAAAATCATGATTAGTTTTTCATATTTATTTAATTTGTTTTTACCTTTTTTCAAGCCATTGTAAATGTCTTTCTGGTGATTTTGATATACCGCAGGAAATGATTTTAATTCAGCATTTGTTTGGTCTAAAATATAAATCTCATCAACTGGTAGGGTTTTTATGATTGCCGATGCTCCAACTAAATTAGTAGGCATGATAATATATTTGGTATAGTTTCCATTGCTGTCATTGATTATTTTTTGAAAAACCTGAAGGTTAAAATGATGAAAGAAAATATCAACTTGTATACCTTTTCCAATGTTTTCAATAAAGGAATTGTACAAGTCTTCCTTGAAAATATTCAATTCTTCAAAAAGCAAAAAAACGCGTTGTTTTATGTTGACTACAGTACTTTTAACATAGTAGCCTTTGCCAAGAATCGCGTAGATAATACCTCGCTTTTTTAACTCTTCATAGGCTTGTAAAACGGTGTCCCGAGATATCGAAAACTCAAGGCATACTTTGTTTATCGAAGGGAGTTTTTCATCTTTTTTCAAATGACCTTTCTCAATTGTTTTTTCAATTGAGTAAATGATTTGTTTGTACTTTGGTATTCCTTGATTATTTTGAATATTTATGGCACGCATAATTTTTTTTACAAAAATACATAAAAACTGGTAGGTACTAGTATGTAAAATAATCATAATTAATGTAATTTTGAATTTCACTTTTGATAAAAAAAATATAAAAATAATAATGAATTCATTTTTAAATGAATATTCTGCAATCAAATTCTTTGGAAATTTGCCTGATGGAGCAGCTATTGATTCTTGTGAATTGACCAATAAAAACGGAATGCAATTTAAGGTTATCACTTTTGGAGCAACTATAACCTCGTTAAAAATGCCCCTGAAAAATGGTCATTTTATCGACGTGGTCTTGGGTTTCGATACTTTGGAAGGGTATTTAAATTCTTTCCATTTAAAAAGCGCACCTTATTTTGGTGCAACAGTAGGGCGTTACGCAGGCAGAATTAATAATAGTAGTTTTAGTTTGAATGGCAAAGTGATTGGTTTGCATAGCAATAATAATGGACATTCGTTACATGGTGGTAATATTGGCTTTAGTCAAAAACAATGGCAGATAAAAAACGTGACCGAAGGAGATAATCCATCCATTACTTTAAGTTATTTCAGTCATGATGGGGAAGAAAATTACCCTGGAGATTTATCTGTAGATTTAACATACACTTTAACAGATGAAAATGAATTAATTATTGAGTACGTTGCCAACACTTCAGAGGATACAATAATAAACTTAACCCATCACAGCTATTTTAATCTGGATGGGCATAATGCTACTATTCTAGAACAGGATTTGTCAGTTAATTCAAACAAAATATTGGAAACAAATAAACATAATATTCCAACGGGTCAATTTTTGAATTTAGAAAACAACCTTT
The DNA here is from genome assembly GCA_943324165.2 of Bdellovibrio sp. ZAP7. Lineage (GTDB taxonomy): Bacteria > Bacteroidota > Bacteroidia > Flavobacteriales > Flavobacteriaceae > Flavobacterium. The sequence continues at coordinate 4,626 of CALPKO020000148.1, forward strand.
TTGATTTTAACCAACCCAAAAAATGCCCTCAGACAATAGATACCACTTTTGTTTTGCATGAAGGTGATAAAATCTCGGCGTCCCTTTTCAGCCCCAAGAACAATTTGAAAATGTTGGTATTTACGAATCAACCAGCGGTACATATTTATGTGGGAGGAAATTGTTTTAATACAATAAAAGGCAAAGAAAATGCAGATTACCACCATTTGAGTGGGATTTGTTTTGAAACTCAAAATTTTCCAGACGCACCTAATCACAATCATTTTCCAAATACTGTTTTGAGAAAAGGCGAAGTATATCGACACAAGACTATGTATAAATTTCAAAATTAGGTAAGGCCTATTTTAAAGAAATTTAAATATAAACAAACAAACTATAAATAATGAATGAGATTTTAATACAAGACACAACCGATTTTTTTAAAGAAAAATTTGGAAATGTACCCAC
>CALPKO020000149.1 GCA_943324165.2 Bdellovibrio sp. ZAP7
ATCCTACCGTTAGCAGCACTATATGCTGTTGTATTGTCTGCAGATTCAGCAGTAGCCAATACTGGGTCTGCTATTCCGTTTTTCCAAAATCTCATGTTAGAGGTAGTTGCACTTGCAGAAACACCTGTTGTTGTATTCGCTCCTGTAGCACCATTAGTTGGGTACAATCCTGCTCCAACGCTAGCACTCCATCCTGTTAATGTCCATGACCCACTTGAAAGATCATAAACACTCCCTGGAGCTGTCTGTCCTACAACATTTCCAACCACCAATAATAAAATTGGAATCAGTAGTATTTTCATTTTAATTATCAGTCTTTCAGCAAACGATAATTGATTTGTAATTTTCTTCATAGCGTATTTATTACATTTTAGATTTTAAATAACTTCGCAAAAATAAAGTTTAAACTACCATCAACAAAAGAAAAGTTGTTACCATATTGTTAAGGATACAAAAAACGTTGCGATAAAATTGAATTTAATGCGCTCTAAAGTCACTATTTAGGGCAATTCCCAAAAAACAGAGGGTCTTTTGTAAAAAATATATTTGTTAATAAATAATTATTTTTTTCTACTCAAAAACAATTTTCTAACAGTTAGGAACGATTTTATATCGGTCGGAAATGATTTTCTACCTTTCAAAAACGATTTTTTATCGGTTAAATGACTAACGGAGGTGCAAAAACTATTTGCGCAGGTGCAAGAGTTATTGGAGAAGTTGAATTATTGGGGGATTAGCCAATATTGGAAAGGAATAGCTGAAATAAGGGCTAGAAAGAAAAAACACACACCTTGTTTTTATAAAAAAAGCGAGCTACTCTCAAAGATGATTTTAGCCCGCTCTATTTTTTATCGCTTAAATTTTAATTGATAGACTTCATCTAAGTCTTTATCTGAACTAATATTTACATTCAAGTCGGTCACAAATCCAGAGTTTAAACCATAAGCCCAACCGTGAAGCGTGAGCTCTTGCCCATTTTTCCATGCCGATTGAACAATGGAAGTTTTGGCTAAATCGTACACTTGCTCCTTTACATTTATTTCTACAAAAGTGTTAAAACGTTCGGTTTCATCTTCGATTGAATCTAGGTATTCATTGTGCAAACGGTAAACATCTTTTATATGGCGGATCCAATTGTCGATAATGCCTATCGAATCGTTGCCCATCGCTGCTTTTACGCCTCCACAACCATAATGCCCGCAAACCAAAACGTGTTTTACTTTCAAAACGTTTACGGCATAATCTAAAACACTCAACATGTTCATGTCAGAATGAACAACCATATTAGCTATGTTTCTGTGTACAAAAACTTCACCTGGTTTAGCCCCAATAATTTCGTTTGCTGGCACACGACTATCAGAACAACCAATCCACAAAAGGGGTGGCGTTTGTCCTTTGGCTAAATCTTGAAAATAATTAGGGTCTTTTTCTAATGAACTTTCAACCCATACTTTATTGTTGTCTAATATTTTTTTATAAAAATCTTCCATTTTTTGCTTTACTATTTCTGTTTAAAATTACTATTTAAATTCATATAAAAAAGAACTTACTCAAAAATTTCTTTTTGGATAAGCTTTCTTTTGGCAACATCGTAGTAACTTTCAAAAGTCACATGATTTGATTGTAAACTATTGTCGACCAAATCGTATGCATCTTTAAATCCTTTTAGCTTTACCTTGATGTTTTTGTCTTTCGATTGTACATTTTTAAATTCTGTTATCAAATCTAAAACATCATGGGCAATGTAAACAGTATCTTGCGCATTGATAATTACTTTTGAATCATTTGGAATTGCTGCTAATGTAGTTTTGATGGCCGCTTTATTTAAAAATGAAACTTCTTGCGCCAATTCGATATGGATAATATCACCATCAACATAATTTTCCTTGCGGAAATGATAAGCTCGTTTCATATTTCCTTTTAAAATAAAAATCACACTAATGATTAATCCAAGCATCACTCCTTTTAATAAATCTGTAAAAACCACCGCGACTAATGTTGCAATAAAAGGAACAAATTGGTATTTTCCTTTTTCCCAAAAATGAATAAAAGTGGACGGTTTTGCTAATTTATAGCCAACCAATAACAAAACAGCTGCCAAAGTTGCCAAAGGAATTTTATTTAAAAGTACGGGTACCGAGAGTACAGCTACTAAAAGTAAAACGCCATGAATAATTGCCGAAAGTTTAGATTTTGCTCCAGCATTGTTGTTGGCAGAAGTCCTTACCACAACAGAAGTCATCGGTAATCCTCCAAGCAATGCGCTGATTATATTGCCAAAACCTTGTGCTTTTAGTTCCACATTGGTGTCTGTAAATCTTTTTTGCGCATCCATTCGATCGGCAGCCTCAATGCAAAGCAGTGTTTCAATCGAAGCTACAACTGCAATGGTGGCACCTACAACCCAAACTTTCGGATTTGTAATTTGAGAAAAATTAGGTGTTACAACAAAGTTCTTGAAGTCTTCCAACGTTTGTGGCACAGGCAAATTAACTAAATGTTCTGGCAAAATGGCTAAAAAACTATTGGTAGAAATAAAAAACTGATTTAGTACCACTCCCACTAAAACAGCAACCAATGCACCAGGAATTAACTTGAATTTTTTAAGAAAACCAATCTTGTCCCAAGCAATTAAAATAGTCAAAGAAATAATAGTTATTACTATTGATCCAAGTTGAACATGATTAAAAATGGAAAAGATTTCAGAAATTGAATTCAAACCATCATTTTGCATGAACGCTTCATCTCCCTCAAAATCTTTATCAAAACCTACGGCATGCGGAATTTGTTTCAAGATGATAATTATTCCAATTCCCGCCAACATTCCCTCGATAACATTGGTTGGAAAATAATTAGAAATACTTCCAGCTTTGATAAATCCTAAAATCAATTGGATTAAACCGGCTATAAAAACTGCCAATAAAAAGACATCAAAAGCACCCAAATCTGTGATTGCGGTTAATACAATAGCAGTTAATCCTGCGGCTGGGCCAGATACGCTTAGATGTGATTTACTTAAAAATCCGACAACGACACCTCCCACGATTCCAGAAATTATGCCAGATAGCGGCGGTGCGCCAGAGGCCAAAGAAATGCCTAAACACAACGGAAGTGCTACCAAAAAAACTACTAGTCCAGAGGCAAAATCAGCGTTAAAATAACTAAAAAGATTTGTTTTTTTTACCATGATATATCATACAATAATGTTGTTTTCCTTAATGATAAGGATTAAATTTAAAAACTATCAATTGTATTATAAATCGGGTGGAGGAGAGAATACAGAAGAAAAAAAGTAATCGTGTTTGAATCTATTATCAAAAGCAATTAGCGCGATTGAATGGGAAGAGAAATTAAAGCAATCAATTTTTGCAATAGAAAGAGGAACACTAAGGAATTTTATTTCTTGCTGGTTTTCTTCTTCCTCTAAATCATAATAAAACGCGATTTTTTCTTTTCCTTCAACAACGCTCAAAACAGAAGGTGTTAAAAGAAAAATAAAAAAGAAAAACGTAAAGATTTTAACAAAAAACTTCATGCGGCAAATTTATAGTTTGCAAACATAAATAAAAGTTTTAATTAATTTTTTAAAATAAGTTTAACAAATAAACAACAAGTCAAATTGATTGTTTTTATATTTGTACGACAAAAAATGATGTAATGACAATCACACAACTTCAATATGTTTTGGCAGTCGCTGAAAACAAAAATTTTACTTTAGCTGCCGAAAAGTGCTTTGTGACCCAGCCTACTTTGAGTATGCAAATTCAAAAAATTGAAGAAGAACTGAATGTCTTGATTTTTGACAGGACTAAAAAACCTATTCAGCTTACCGAAATTGGTCAAAAAATTGTCAATCAAGCAAAAAATATTGTCAACGAAGCAGACAGAATTAAAGACATTGTTGAACAACAAAAAGGTTTTATCGGTGGAGAGTTTAGATTGGGAATTATTCCAACGATCATGCCAACGCTTTTGCCTATGTTTTTGAATAATTTTATCAAAAAATATCCAAAAGTAAAATTGATAATTGAAGAGCTGAACACCGACGAAATTATCGTTAAACTCAAAAATGGTCATTTAGATGCCGCCATTGCTTCAACACCATTACAAGAAGAAAAGCTGAAAGAAATTGTGCTTTATTTTGAGCCTTTTGTTGCTTATATTCCAACAAATCATTCCATTTCGGACAAAGATGAAATTGAAATTTCTGACTTGAATATTGATGAAATATTATTGCTACAAGACGGACATTGTTTTCGAGATGGTATTTTGAATTTATGTAAAATGGGTGGAATTGCTAATAATAATCATTTTCAGTTAGAAAGTGGAAGTTTTGAAACATTAATCAAATTAGCAGATGAAGGTTTGGGAATGACCCTTTTACCTTTTTTACACACTTTAGATCTAAAAGAAAATGACCGCAAGAAGTTGCGTCATTTCAAAGAACCAAAACCCGCACGTGAAGTAAGTTTGATTTTTCCTAAAACACAACTCAAAATCCATATTATTGATGCTTTACGCAATACCATCGCTGGCGTAGTGAAGGGAGCAATTGTTTTTCAAAATGTTCAAATCATTAGTCCTTTGAACAAGAAAATTTAATTTTATCTTAACTTAAATTCTGAAAACTGCTATTTAAAACTGAAAACTGCGACTGCCCACTGCGACTGCCCACTGCGACTAAAAACTAGTACCATCTTTTTTTATTCTGTTTTGATGCGTCGGATTTTCTTGATTTATGTGCTCCACCACTTCTATTGGAGTTTTTTGGTGGAGCAGAAGTTGCAGTATTATCCGGTGAGCCTTCGTGCCATTTATAGGGATGTTCTGTGACTGTTTCTACGTCTACTTTTATAAGTTTTTGGATGTCTTTCCAGTAACCATGCTCGTCTTTGCTGCAAAATGAAATCGCAATTCCACCATTTCCTGCTCGACCTGTTCTTCCAATGCGGTGAACGTAGTCTTCGTAATGACCGGGTACTTGAAAATTTACTACGTGAGAAACCTCGAACACGTCTATGCCTCGAGCGGTAACGTCGGTG
>CALPKO020000150.1 GCA_943324165.2 Bdellovibrio sp. ZAP7
AACGGATTACCTAAATTAGAAATGTCATTGGCTACTTTCACCCTATAATAAGTAGTTGCAGCAACAGACGGAATGGAATAAGTTGTGTTCGTTTCGCCTGCAATATCAACATAATTAATGGCGTCTGAACTTTGTTGCCATTGATAAACGTTCGATGCAGTGCCTGATGTTGTAATGGTTAAAACATTGTTGCTAATTGTTTCGTTTTGGCAAATGGTGATGTTGTTTTGCGTGTTGCCACTATTAGTAATTTGGCTAAATTCGCCACAAGCCCGAAACATAATATCGTCGATTGCCAAGTCATTTCCGCAACCACCGGCACCATTATTTCTCATTTTTAAAATTACAGTTGTTTGGCTAGGACCCATCGTAAAAACTAATCCAAACTGGTTCCAATTTGGTGTAGACGTCCCGTTTATATCACCTGTATTGCCTGATTGAAGTAATATTGTATCAGTTGAATCCCAAATTTCAAAGGTAATATTGATAGGAATTCCAGATCCGGGGCATGCGCCTGAAGCTGCATTATAAATATTAATTAACCAAGCAGAAAACTCAAAAGTAGTGTTACTACACAAGCCCGAAACAGTTTTTTTGTAAAACTGCCCTGGTGTATTACTGGCATTTACAATTAAACATTTTCCATCTAGCCCATTCGGTTGATTATCAGGTGTAAAGTCTGAAGAATAAAGCCAGTTATTCGGAATCAAATTGGTTCTATTGTATAAAGTATATTCTCCATCGTTAGGAAAGCCACTGTTTACATAAGAGTAATTGGTTACCCCTGACGGCAATGCTGGTCCGTAATTAGAACCACTACCAAAATCTTCAAAAAAGATGGGTGCGCCTTTGCTTCCTGTGCAAAAACTTAATTGACTAAAAGCGAATGTATAATTTAATAGAAAAAAAAATAGAATATAATGCTTTTTCATTATTTGGGAAAATTGCTATGTTTTGACAAATATAAATCTAATTCAAAATAAACAAGTTATTGTTAAAAGAAAAAAAATAAAAACTATACACTATTTATTGAACTCAAAGAGCATCTAATAAAGTAATTTGATTTTTGATAAAAGGTCACTTGTCTTTTTTGTATAGGCAATGTAGGGCGTTTTATAACGATTTCGAAAAGCAAATTTATCCCTAACTTTAAAGTTTTAGGGCTTAATTTTTTTTGAATTAAAAAAAATCAATTCTAAAACTGAAAATAAATAAATGGTTGAGGTCCTGAAGTAGCAGTAGCATAGACCACCCAAAAAGTCAATGCTAAAATAAGGGCTTTGATTACAATCGGCATTTTATCAAAAATGGTTTTCAGAAAATCCATAATCTTTGAAGGCATAAAGTGCCAAACATAACCAATTAACATAACCAAAAACACGTTTTGATAACCTAAAATAATGGTTTTCCAATCATCTGGTTTTAATTCCAATTTTCCGATGTTGTTGATTACTTCAAAGGCAGTAGTAAAATCCCTTGCCCTGAAAAATATCCAACAAAAGGCCACGAAATGAAAAGTAAGTAGTACACTAAAAAACCAGGTAATTTTATTTTTCGGTAATCTGAAATAATCTTTAAAAATGCGCTCAACCACCAATTGAAAACCATGCAAAGTTCCCCAGATTACAAATTTCCAAGAAGCGCCATGCCACAATCCGCCTAATAGCATCGTCATGAACAAGTTGAAATACATTCGGATTTTTCCTTTGCGATTGCCACCCAACGAAATGTACAAATAATCGCGTAACCAAGTGGAAAGCGAAATGTGCCATCTTCGCCAAAATTCTGTTATAGAAGCTGATTTGTAGGGTGTTCTAAAATTGACCGAAAGCTTGAAACCCATTAAAAGTGCAATTCCAATCGCCATGTCCGAATAACCCGAAAAATCACAGTATATTTGAATGGTATAGCCATAAGTCGCCATCAAATTTTCAAAAGCAGTATAACTATTTGGAGCGTCAAAAACCCGATCCACAAAGTTCAAAGAAATGTAATCTGAAACGAATGTTTTTTTAATTAAACCGCCAATAATCAAAAATAGCGCGCGATTGACATCTTCTCGACTTAAATTTAATTTGGCATAAATCTGCGGAATAAACTCTGATGCGCGCACAATTGGACCTGCAACTAACTGTGGAAAAAACGACACAAAAAACATATAATCTAAAATATTTTTGGTTGGTTTAAGTTCACGACGATAAATATCAATGATGTAACTCATCGATTGAAAGGTGTAAAAAGAAATTCCGACTGGCAAAATGATTTTGTGGAATGGAAGCGAACCATCGAAAATAGCATTGTAATTTTCGGTTAAAAAATTGGTGTACTTGAAATAACCTAAAAAACAAAGGTTTAAAACAACACTCAGAACCAAATAAAACTTTCTGTATCGTTCTAAAACCTCTTCATATAGTAGTTTAGCCAAATTATAATCCACAATACCAGAAAACAATAATAGGCAGAAATAAATCCCACTCGATTTGTAATAAAAAAACAATGAAAAGGCAAAAACATAAATGTTTCTAAAAGTATGTGTTTTAGCTTTTGTGGTGAGAATATAAATCGGATAAAAAAACAAAAACATACCTAAAAACAGAGCAGTATTAAAAAGAATTGGCTCTTTTGAGTTGAACGTATACCAGCTTTCGATTTGCTCGAAAGTGATTTGTCCAAAAGTTTTAAAAAACCAATTTTGTAAGTCTGAAATAGTCATTCCGCTTTATTAATTTTTTGTTTTTGTGTAATTTTCAAATGTTTTCAAAATGGCATCGGATAACAAATTTCCTTGTAACTCGTATCCCGCTTTAGAATAATGTACCCTGTCTTTTCCAATTATTCCTTTATTGTAATTTCTTCTCACACCGTATGATCCGCCAAGTTGAGCATACATATCCCAAACAGCATAATTATTTTCAATAGCGATATTAATTATTTTCTGTGCATAATCTGCAACAAAAACATTAGGGAATTTTCTTTTAAACAGCGAAGGTGGGGGAGTAGCTACTAGAATTTCGACATTAGGATTTTGTGCTTTTGTATTTTGAATAAATAAATCTAATTGCGCCATATAATCAGCAGAATTCATTTTGTCAAAAGACTCATTTGTACCCAAACCAATAATTACCAAATCGGGATTTAATGCTTTTAATTGTTCAAAAAATACCGGGTATTTATTGTAATCAGACAATTTTGCTCCGTTTACACCAATGTTGTGGTACAAAATTCCGACATTGTTATTTTCTAAAACTAATCCGTTGAGTTCGAAATATTTTTCATTTTTATTTGGAACAATAAATATTTTTTCTAGTCTTTTGTCCGAATTGAAATAATGGGTGTTATTATCAGACAACATTTTTAAAGGAATGAATTCTACTCGTTCAGCAACTTTTCTTTGCATTATAGTTGTTGGAATTTTTAACGTTTTGCCAGCTCTAATATTGTTATTTTTTAGACCATTGGCTTTTTTGATTTGTGCGATTGAAACATTGTATTTTTCGGCAATTATCGAAATGGCTTCTCCGTTTTTAATTTTGTGTACAATTCGTTTAGGAACTTTTTTTTCAGAAGTAATAATCCTTTTATCCAAAGAAAAGGCAAAACTATTGCTGTTTTTTGGTGTAATGATTTTGATAGTATTAAAAAAATTATCTGTTTCTTTCGCGCTCAATTCTACAGAAAAATCATCAGCTTTTGTCCATAATCCCATACCAGAAATGCCCATTGGGCTTCCATCAACACCAGAAACTATTTTGTGGTTGTTCCAGTTTTCATTCGAAGAAAATCGAATGTCCCAACTTCCGTTCGTTCTTGCTAAATTATGTGGGAAAACAAAGCCTCGACCAGCATTTCCGAATGCTAATTGTAAATTTTTCCGAATTTTATTGGTCATTAAATCTGCTTGAATGTGCGAATCGCCAATGTGAACAATATTGATTTTTCCAAGATGATTTTTTTTCAAAACAGCCAACTTTTCTAAAAATTGAGCAATCGCTTTTGGGTTTTGAATGCCATTTTCCGGAATAAAAATAGGAATCGTATCCATTTCGACAGAATCCACTTCCACGAAAGTGGAATCCGCCACTTGCGCATTCATATTCAATCCGAGGAATAGCAATAGAAGTAAAAACCAATAATTATTGTTCATCAGATTCAGGTATTTTTGGAGTGATAGAATCTGTTGGTTTTTTTTCGGGTTCGATTGCTGCTTTGCGTTGCTTTCTTAAGATCTTGTATTCTTCATAACCTTTGTTGATTTGATCATACAATATTCCAGCTACTTTTTTTGCTCCGCGAAAGTTAAAATGAGTGTAATCTTTGTTGGCAAGCGCTGGTTCTTCTTCTACCCATTTTGTCATTGAACCATCGCCACCCATCAAGGTATATAGGTTTATAAATCCAGATTGCGTTTTCAAAGCATACCTTTTTTGAGCTAAGGTTAAGGGAACAACCGCCGAATCCGTTTTCATGTCTAAATTGTATTTTGAAGCTTTATCAGCAGTTGAAATAATTAAAATTGCAACACCAGGAAAACATGCTTTCAATCGGTTGACAGTTCGCGTCATACTTTTATCATACCAACTATAATCTTTTGTGCCATAATTTAAGACGTTAGTTCCGTAGTGCAGTACTATTAAATCGTAATTTAATTTTTGCTGAAAAGCACGCATCAAATCCACATTAAATTTAGAAATTGGAATACCAGAATTTCCTCTTTGCGAAAAATTATCCACGTGAACGCCTTTTCCATCATCAAAATTAAAGCCATAAATCGGAATTGATTTGGCTTTCTTAAAATCTAATTTTAAGCTTTTTAAACTTGTTTCAGATAATTTTAAAGTGTTAAGGATATTGTTGGCTATTAGCTTTTTACGCAAAGTGTCTTTTCCAATAGTATAATTAACTTGTCCGTTTTGATTTTCTGAACTTCCGTAAAACAAAGTGGGATTGTCTAATTGTGCCGTAAATTTTGCTTTGCTGGCTTTGAATTTCACCCAACTTTTATTGATGGTATCGTTATCAAAAAAAACATGACCATTCAC
>CALPKO020000151.1 GCA_943324165.2 Bdellovibrio sp. ZAP7
CATTAGAGAAACTTTTGCAAGAATGGCTATGAACGATGAAGAAACAGTAGCATTGATTGCGGGTGGACACACACTTGGAAAAACCCATGGCGCAGCTGATCCATCTAAATATGTTGATGTTGAACCTGCTGGTGCTCCTATTGAAGAGCAAGGTTTAGGTTGGAAAAACAGTTTTGGTACCGGAAATGCAGGTGATACAATAACCAGCGGTTTGGAAGGTGCATGGACTATAACCCCAACTAAATGGAGCAATAATTACTTTGAAAATTTATTTGGTTTCGAATGGGAATTAACCAAAAGTCCTGCAGGAGCTCACCAATGGAAACCTAAAAATGGAGAAGGTTTTGGAACAGTTCCAGATGCGCATGATGCTTCTAAAACACATCAGCCATTTATGTTAACAACTGATTTGTCTTTGCGTTTTGACCCAATTTATGAGAAAATATCCAGACGTTTTCTTGAAAATCCAGCGGAGTTTGATGACGCATTTGCAAGAGCTTGGTTTAAATTAACTCACCGTGATATGGGACCAAAAGCACGTTATTTAGGTCCAGAAGTCCCAGCAGAAGAATTAATTTGGCAAGATCCAGTTCCAGCAAGAAATTATCAACTTATTGATGAAAATGATATTGCTGCTTTAAAATCTAAAATTATTGAAACGCAACTTTCAATATCTCAATTGGTTTCGACGGCATGGGCATCTGCATCAACTTTTAGGGGTTCAGACAAACGTGGCGGAGCAAACGGTGGTAGAATCAGATTAGAACCTCAAAGAAGTTGGAAAGTAAACAACCCAAGCCAATTGGAAGTTGTCCTACAAAAATTAGAAAGTATTCAAAAAGAGTTCAATGCAAATCAATTGGGTGGAAAACAAGTTTCTATTGCAGATTTAATTGTATTGGCAGGAAATGTTGGCGTTGAAATGGCAGCTAAGAATGCTGGTCATGCTGCAAAACTAACTTTCACACCGGGAAGAACAGATGCTTCTCAAGCAGAAACTGATGTTGAATCTTTTTCTGTTTTAGAGCCGCAAGCAGATGGTTTTAGAAACTATGTTAAGAAAAAATACAATGTTTCTGCAGAAGAATTATTAATAGACAAAGCTCAATTGTTAACTTTAACTGCGCCAGAAATGACCGTTTTAGTTGGCGGATTGAGAATGTTGAATACCAATTTTGAAAATACGCAGAGCGGCGTTTTTACGAATCGTAAAGAAGCATTGACCAACGATTTTTTTATTAATCTTTTAGATTTAAGTACAACTTGGAAAGCAGTTTCAGAATCAGACGATGCTTTTGTTGGAACAGATAGAAAAACTGGAAACATTAAATGGGTTGGTACTCGTGTGGATTTAATTTTTGGTTCAAATACCGAATTGAGAGCTATTGCAGAAGTGTATGGGTGTCAAGATTCACAAGAGCAATTTGTTACAGATTTTATTGCTGCTTGGACTAAAGTGATGAACTTAGATCGTTTTGATTTAAATTAAACTTTTTTAAATTTTATAAGAAAGGTGGTTTAGCAATAAATCACCTTTTTTTTATTTAAAATGGGTAGCCGATTGCCAAATTGAATGCCAAATTTACTTTTTTCGAGCTCCGTCTATAAAATTGATTTATTTAGATTCCATCTGTCATCACCACATTATTAAATAAATTGGTAATTCAATAAAATTGTTGCTTAATTTCAAACAGTGTTTTTTCAGAATAAATCAATTCTAAAATGATTTTTTCTTTGATATTTTCTGTTTCAAAATAAGTAGTCCATTTGTCGTTTTCTAATAATTTACGAATTTGACGAATCACTTTTGATGTTTCAGTTGAAGTCCTTAAAGTAGGATTTTCATGCTGTTTCAAATTGTTTTTATGGTTAAAATAAACTTTATTTGCAATGAAGTCAATTTCTAAAAAATAGATTTTTTCTGTTAAACTATCTTTGTGAAAATCATTCCAAGAGGCAAATCCTATTTTTGTTTTAGAGGTATTATTTTCTTTCGGAATTAATCTCCATTTGGATGTTGCTGCCTTTCCCCAATGATTAGAACTGCGAAAAACTCCCTTTTCAGTATAATAATATTCGCTTCCTGAATCACTTTTATAATCTTTTTTTAAATCCTTAATATCTTCAAAATCTACTTCTTTAAAAATACAAAATGTACTTTTTATTGTTTTTCTTGATGCGGTTTTATTGATTATCATGTTCAAATTTACATTTTTTGAATTAAATGCTGTTCATAAAAATGTACATTTGCAAAAAAAAAAGAGATGGATTCAAAAATATTCGAAAAAGGTTTGTTTACTGGAATATTAGAAAAAGATGAAAAAGGAAATTTTTTCTGTGGAGAATTTTTACTTGATTTTAAAATGGCATCAGCAGGTTATACAATTGGAGATTTAATTACAATAAAATCTGTAATTGTTAATCCAAGTGATTTGACTTATAATACATATCCAAAAAAATCAAAGAATTTTGCCAAAGCAAATCTAAAAGAATAGAGGCAATTGCTTGTATTTTATTAGGCTTTAAAAAATTCTATTTTACATAATATAAATTATAGTTCAAAAGATAACATATAAAAAACATAACATTCTGTGTAAGTAAATTTGAAACATCTTTTGCTAAAACAAGTCTAGTTTATATTAATAAAAACTATTTTTTTTAATAGAAATAGACTTAAATACTAAAAAAGAAAGTTTCTTTGTTCAAACCCGATGTGTGGTATTGCCAATTCATATTGACTACATCTTTGATTACTTTTTTAAGTTTGTTAAAATCGTTCGGTTTTTTAATGTAAACATTTGCACCGCCAATAAACGTGTCTTCGATGTCTTTTTCGGACGACGATGTAGAATAAATTGCGATGGAAAGATCTTTAAACCTCGGATTTGCTCTAATTTCTTTCAAGCAATCATGTCCTGTTTTGCATGGCATGTTTAAATCTAAAAATAAAATATGTGGAATAACCGAATCTGGATTATTCATATAATCCATTAATTCTTCACCATCTTTAAAAGTGGTTAAATTATTGTTCATTTTTAATTCTTTGATGGCATCATTAAAAAAAGATCTATCGTCTTCGTCATCATCCGCCAAAAGAATATTCATCGGTGTTTTATCTTGGTTCATAGTGTCAGGGGATTATATATTTAACTTAAAAAACTTCTTCGCTTTTCTACAATTCGTTTGAATGTAGAAGGTGTTAAACCTGTAACTTTTTTAAATTGTGCCGATAAATAGGCAACGCTGCTGTAGTTAAGTTTATATGATATTTCTGTTAAAGTCAAACCATCCTCTACAATCAGTTTTTTTACTCTTTCTATTTTTTGAATAATGATAAAATTTTCAATTGATGTGTAAGTAAATTCTGAAAATATGTTTGCTAAATAACCGTAACTTAAATTTAGTTGATCTGCTAAATAGCTTGAAATTGTAGATAATGGTAATTTGTCTTTTTCATAAATCATTGCTACAATTGTATTTTTAATTTTTTGAACCAATTGACTTTTTTGATTATTGATAATTTCGATTCCATAGCGACCCAATTCAACTTGAATATTATTAAGAGTTGTTTCGTCAATTGTATTTTTTATTTCAATTTCACCAAATTCCAAAAGATTGTAATCAACTTCAAAATTATCTAATTGTTCTTGAACAATTACTTTGCAAGCTAAATTAATGTCATATTTTATGTATAATCTCATGCTTGAATTTCAAATTTTTTGTCTAATGAATATAAAAGTAAACAAATAGAAATGAAATAAACGATAAATGGTGAAATCTCTTTTAAAAACAAAGGTAAAATACCTAAATATATTGGTTCAATAGTCTATTATATAATTCTTTAAAAAAATGTTATATTTAATTTATAATATTTTAAATTACTCAAAAAATCTATGTTTTATCCTTATCTGGACGAATTATCATTCTTAAAGATTGGTCTTTTGCAAAATAAGCAATTGTCCAATTATAAAAAGTTTTCAATCTATTGCGATAAGTAATTAGCGAAATTAAATGGATGAAAAGCCAAATTAACCAAGCAAAAAAACCGTTGAAGTGTAATTTTGGATTCGGCAAATCTACTACGGCTTTGTTTCTACCAATTATCGCCATCGATCCTTTGTCATTGTATTCAAAAGCTTTCATTTTCTTATTTTTTGCCAAAAGTTTTAAGTTTTTAGCCAAATTAACACCTTGTTGAATAGCAACTTGAGCAACTTGCGGATGACCGTCTGGAAAATTCGCATCATTCAACTGAATGCAAGTGTCTCCTATCGCAAAAACATTTTGAGTTCCTTTTACCATATTGAATTCATTGGTTAAAAGGCGTTTACCACGTCCATAACTTTCTGGGGAAATCCCTTCAAAAATTTTCGCCGTTACTCCTGCTGCCCAAATTAAATTTTTTGTGGCAATAGTTTCGCCATTTTCAAAAAACACTGTGTCGTCTTTAAAATCTACTACTTTTGTATTTAATTTTACAACAACACCAAGTTCGGTTAGTGCTTTAAGCGTATCTTTTTGCGATTCTTTGCTCATTGGCGAAAGTAGTGCGTCTCCCCCATCGACTAAATAAATATTACTTGCCGTCGTATCAAGTTCAGAATATTCCTTCAACAAAATACTTTTCCGCATTTCAGCAAACATGCCAGAAACCTCTACTCCTGTGGGTCCTCCGCCAGCAATAACAATAGTTAATAGTTTACGGCGTTCACGAATTTCTTTAGTAATTGCTGCTTTTTCTAAATTTTGCAGTACGATATTACGCATTTCAATTGCATCGTTTAAAGTTTTCATTGGGATTGCATTTTTTCTAACGCTTTCCATTCCGAAATAGCTCGTCTCTGCTCCTGTAGCAAAAACCAACTTATCAAAATGCAACTCACCATTACTCAAATTAATTGTATTTTCGAACTGGTTCACTTTTAACAATTCACCTAATCTAAATTTTAGGTTTTTTTTGCCTGAGAAAAACTTTCTAAACGGATAACTGATACTAGATGGTTCTAAAAAAGCAGTTGCAACTTGATAAATAAGTGG
>CALPKO020000152.1 GCA_943324165.2 Bdellovibrio sp. ZAP7
AAGGTAGACAACGTAGCTTTAGCACAAAACACTCAAACACCTTATGCTACTTGGACATTATCTCACGAACATATTGCTTTAAATTACACCAACGACTTAAGTAATTGTTCGCTTGGCACTTCAACATTCAATCAAAACAAGATAACTGTTTATCCAAATCCTGTTCAGACCGATATTTTATATTTAAAATCTGATGGTAGCTCGCTTTTTAAAGTAGAACTATTTGATTATTTAGGAAGAAAAATAGTTGAAAATGATAAAGTTATTGATAGCATAAATGTTTCGGGTCTTGCGAAAGGCAATTATTTGATAAAAATACTTTCTAACAATGGAACTCAAACAGAAAAACTAATTGTAGAGTGATAAAAGTTTCCTTGCTCGGCAAAGTTTGCCAATCTTGCTGAATTTATTAAATAAACTTTCTAAAATCCCTATTCGTAGGGATTTAATTATTCCGACAAATTCCTTTAAAACCATAACTTTAAATTTACAATTGAAATGACTAAATTTGCATTTCAAAAATAAAACCATGGCACTTAAAAGCACGAATCCGACCAAAACTTTAGCTTGGCAAAAACTACAACAGCATTTTCAAGAAATGGAAAATGTTCAAATGAAATCACTTTTTAGTGAAGACAATACAAGAGCAGCACAATTTCACATCCAATGGAACGATTTCTTAGTCGACTTTTCTAAAAATAGAATCAACCAAACAACCTTAGATTTATTGTTGGCTTTGGCAAACGAAGTGGATTTGAAGGATGCAATCACAAAATATTTTGAAGGCGAGACCATCAATCAAACCGAAAACCGTGCAGTTTTGCATACTGCCCTAAGGGATTTTTCTTCAAAAACAATTAAAGTTGATGGCGAAAATATTATACCAGAAATAGAAAACGTAAAAAACAGAATTAAAGTTTTTACCCAAGAAATCGAAAACGGAACACGAAAAGGTTTCACAGGAAAGAACTTTACCGATGTGGTAAATATTGGAATTGGCGGTTCAGATTTGGGTCCAGTGATGGTTGTAGATGCTTTAAAATGCTATAAAAATCACCTGAACTTACATTTTGTTTCCAATGTTGATGGCGACCACGTCAACGAAATTATAAAAAACCTTAATCCAGAAACAACGCTTTTTGTGGTTGCTTCTAAAACATTTACTACGCAAGAAACGCTCACCAATTCGGAAACCATTAGAAATTGGTTCTTAAAATCAGCCAAACAAGAAGATGTTGCCAAACATTTTGTGGCGGTTTCGACCAACATCCAAAAAGTAACTGATTTTGGCATCAATCCAGAAAATGTTTTCCCAATGTGGGATTGGGTTGGCGGCCGATTTTCACTTTGGAGCGCAGTTGGACTATCAATAAGTTTAGCCGTAGGTTATGATAATTTTGAAAAATTATTGAAAGGAGCACACGAAATGGACAACCATTTCAAAACAGCCACTTTTGACAAAAATATTCCCGTTATTTTAGCTTTAATGAGCATTTGGTACAATAATTTCTTTGGTGCTGAGAGCGAAGCTTTGATACCTTACACGCAATATTTGCAAAAACTAGCACCTTATTTGCAACAAGGCATAATGGAAAGCAACGGGAAAAGTGTAGATCGTGACGGTAATTTGGTAGATTATCAAACCGGAACGATTATTTGGGGCGAACCAGGAACGAACTCGCAGCACGCTTTTTTTCAATTGATTCACCAAGGTACAAAATTAATTCCAACGGATTTTATTGGGTTTGTAAAACCTTTATACGGAGACGAAGACCACCACAACAAGTTGATGTCGAACTTTTTTGCACAAACCGAAGCTTTACTCAATGGAAAAACCGAAAGTCAAGTAAAAGCAGAATTTGAAAAAGCCAATTTATCGGCTGATAAAGCTGATTTCCTTTTACCATTCAAAATTTTTGAAGGCAACAAACCAACCAACACGATTTTAATTCAGAAATTAACTCCAGAAACTTTAGGTGCGCTAGTGGCGTTGTACGAACACAAGATTTTTGTGCAAGGTGTAATTTGGAATATTTTCAGTTACGACCAATGGGGAGTGGAACTTGGCAAGCAATTGGCGTCTTCTATTTTAGAAGAAATTGAAACTTCAACTGTCAAAAACCATGATAATTCAACCACTTTTTTGTTGAATTATTTTCTAAAAAACAAGCAATAAAACAAATTTTAAATTAAGTTTAAATCCTAAAAATTCAATTTGCAGTACAATTTCGATTAGTTTTTAGGGTTTTATTCTTATATTTGAATTTCAAAAAATTAAAAATATGTATTTATTTATTCAAAAGTTCCATTCTGGCTGGGCTTATTTAGTGCTAATTCTATTGGTTGTGACGGTTTTTAATGCAGTTAGAGGATTTTTTTCTAAAAAAGAATTTGGTGCCAACGATAGAAAAATTGCCCTTATTACCCTTATTTTTTGCCACATTCAATTGTTAGTAGGTTTGGTTTTATATTTTCAATCTCCAATTGGTTTTAATTTGATTCAAAGTGTCGGCATGTCCGGATTAGATGCCGCTAGCAGATTAACCGCCGTTGAACATCCCTTTACAAATATCATTGCATTGACCTTGATTACAATTGGTTGGTCGAGACACAAAAAATTAGAATTGAGCACAGCAAAATTCAAATCTTTTATGATTTTTTATGGCATTGGATTAATATTGATTTTATCGATGATTCCATGGCATTTATGGTTTAAATAAGACCTAAAACTCCAGAAAAATGGAGTTTTTTTTATTTTAGCAAAACACTTATTTACCAAGAAAAAATCTAACTTATCAATCATGATTGTAACCAAAAAAATAGCTTCAATATTACTACTTATAGTGGTGCTTTCAGTTTCCTTTTCTTTTACAGGATTGCCGAAATTTTTTTTTCAGCAGCCAAAAGTTGTTGCAAAAGATACCATTAAAAAAACTGCTGCCATTGCAGATAGTTTAAATTTAGTTAACAAAACCAAACTTATTTTATTCAAGAAAAATGCCCATGCGTCCTACTATGCAGAGAAATTCAACGGCAGACGAACCGCAAGCGGACGAAGATTTGACAATTCAAAATACACCGCAGCACACCGAAAACTTCCTTTTGGTACAAAGCTAAAAGTAACGAATGAAGCCAATGGAAAATCAGTAGTTGTTGAAGTTACCGACCGTGGACCATTCACAAAAGGACGTGACATCGACTTGACCAAAAAAGCGTTCATGCAAATTGCTTCTTCACGTTATGGCGGTTCATTAAAAGTAACAATTGAGTTTATTAAATAGTTTTTGATGAAAAAGCACTTCAAGATATTTGTTTTTTTAATTGCACTTTCGGCTTTAATAGCATCATGTTCATCTTCAAATGTCATAAGAACGACAAAATCAGCACCTTCTAATTCAAGTGGGAAATTTTTCAAAAAAGAAGCAGAAGTTTCCTATTATGCAGATAAATTCAATGGCCGAAAAACAGCAGACGGAACAACATTCAGCAACAGCAAACTAACCGCTGCCCACAGAACTTTGCCTTTTGGAACAAAATTAAAAGTGACTAACCTTGCCAATAACGAATCTGTTGTTGTAGAAGTAAACGACCGTGGACCACAAAAAACAAGCAGAGAACTAGACTTGTCGAAACGTGCATTTATGGAAATTACCGATAACAAAAACCACGGGATTTTAAAAGTTAAAATCGAGATTATAAAATAACCTTACCAATTTTTAAAAGGATTTTGGCTTAAATAAGCGTTGTAGTACCGTTCATCGTTGGTTACTTCCTCCCCTAGCCAATTTGGTTTTTCAAAGCTTTCATTTTCAGATGAAAGTTCAATTTCAGCGATAATCAATCCTTCGTTTTCGCCAAAAAATTCATCCACTTCAAAACTGTGGTTTCCCACTTTTATTTCGAATCTGATTTTGTCAATCTTTCCAGCTTCACATAAATCTAAAAGTAAAAGCGCTTCTTCAACTGGAATTTCTTTTTCCCATTCAAAACGGGTCATTCCACTCTCATTTCCTTTTCCTTTTATGGTTAAAAATCCTTTTTCGCCTTTGATTCTAACCCGAACCGTTCGCTCAGGATTTGAATTTAAATAGCCTTGCGCAATTCTGTTTTGAATAAATGCTTGAGACTTGAATTCATTAGATTTTACTAGAAATTTGCGTTCAATTTCAATCATGAAAATTATTTTAAACTTAAATTAGACATTTTTAGCAACTGCATTTGTATTTTTACAAAGTTATCTAACAAATTTATCATTTTCTTGATTTGTATGCACGAATTTGACACTAACCGAAAAATTATTCATGTCGATATGGACGCTTTTTATGCCTCTGTAGAGCAAATGGATAATCCTTTTTTACGCGGAAAACCTGTTGCTGTAGGCGGTGGCGAGAACAGAGGCGTGGTTTCAGCAGCAAGTTATGAAGCGCGAAAATTTGGAGTTAGAAGTGCAATAAGTGGTTTTTTAGCAAAAAAAAACTGTCCAGATTTAATATTTGTGCCACCGAGATTTGACCGCTACAAAGAAATCTCCAATAAAATCAACGCTATTTTTCATGATTATACCGATTTAGTTGAACCACTTTCGTTAGACGAAGCCTATTTGGATGTCACCATTAACAAAAAAGGAAATCCGAGTGCCACATTAATAGCACAAGAAATCAGAAAAAGAATTTTTTATGAAGTTGGCCTTACCGCATCTGCCGGAATATCGGTAAATAAATTTGTGGCTAAAATCGCCTCGGACTTCAACAAACCAAACGGGCAAAAAACCGTTGTTCCAGATGAAGTTTTGGCGTTTTTAGAGGATTTGCCTATCCGAAAGTTCTACGGTGTTGGGAAAGTAACCACCGAAAAAATGTACCAATTGGGTATTTTTACAGGTTTAGATTTAAAAAGCAAATCTTTAGAATATTTAGAAAAGCACTTCGGAAAATCAGGTAATTTCTATTATCATGTGGTGC
>CALPKO020000153.1 GCA_943324165.2 Bdellovibrio sp. ZAP7
GAGGGCGAAATTTAATCAATAACCACCCAGACAACGGGGATGAATACACATTCAAAACAGATAAACCCTATGTCATTTACTGTTTTGCGGGTGTGCCAGCAGGAAAAACACTAACAATTACGGTGTGTGCAAAAGTAAATTTCCATAAAGATTCAGGTATTATTGTACAAGAAAATGCCACCATCAATATTGGTTCAGGAACTGCAACAGCCAATAATCAAGTGGTTTTTGAAGGCGACCGATTAGAACCTTTCTACAGCGATGTTCCAGGTCAGTGGTTTGGAGTTTACCTCAGAACGGGAAGTAAAAATCATGTAATCAAGCATCTAATATTAAAAAATGCGATTGTTGGTTTGCTCGTTCAACAAAATTTAGGAACACCTTTATTAATTGAAAACACTCAAATTTATGATTGTTCAAACGTTTCCATTTACGGAGTAAACGCTTCTATTGAAGGAAATAACTTGGTGGTAAACAATGCAGGACAAGCCACTTTAGCTTGTACTTTGGGAGGAAATTATAATTTTAAACATTGTACTTTCAATAATTATTGGCCAAGTTCAAAACAGGCAGCAGTGATTTTAAATAATTATGCTGAAGACAACAATAATGTGCAAACGCCATTTAATTTAACCGAAGCCACTTTTTCGAACTGTATCATTTATGGTGGAAACCAAGTAGAATTAATACTTCAGAAAAACGAAGGAGGACAATTCAATTATCAATTCAACAATTGTTTGGTCAAATTTTACGACAGCGGAACTTCAATTGCATCGAATCCACTTTACAATCCGATTCGCAACGAAGAAAATGGCAATGTAAAAAACAGGAACCCTAAATTTCAAGATTACAACAAAAACAAGCTCAATATCGACGGTACTTCAGGCGCTTTTGAAGCAGGAAACCCATTGTATTTGGTAATTCAAGACGTTTTAGGAAACGATAGAAATCCGAACAAACCAGATATTGGTGCTTATGCAAACAAACCTTTTCCACAATAAAAAATAGAATTAAAATAGGTGAAACTTTTGTAGCTAAAACCAATTAACCTAAATTTGCGCAACTACAAAACACAACAACTATGATTTCTTTTTTCGGGAATAAAAGCAACACTATATTTGCGGTTCAAACTGAAAATGAACTTTCAACAACAATCATTTCTAAACTCAATTGGCTTTTTCAAGCGGAACTTATTGTAGCCGGTCAAGACCAACAACCTAAATCCGTCATCACGGATTTTTTTGTAGGCCCACGCGCCTCAATGATTACCCCTTGGAGTACAAATGCGGTAGAAATCACTCAAAACATGGGCGTTGAAGGCATAATTAGAATTGAAGAATTCCATCAAGTTGCCAATGATTTTTCTGATTTTGATCCGATGCTGTCGCAAAAATACAATGGTTTAAACCAACATATTTTCACTATCAACAGTCAACCAGAAGCGATTTTATATATTGACAACATTAGTGATTACAACAAGCAAGAAGGATTGTCTTTGAGTGAAGATGAAGTACAGTATTTAGATAAATTAGCAATAAAATTAAATAGAAAACTAACAGACTCCGAAGTATTTGGTTTCTCACAAGTCAATTCGGAACATTGCAGGCACAAGATTTTTAATGGCACTTTTGTAATCGATGGCATCGAAAAAGAGGCCTCTTTATTCAAGATGATTAAAAAAACATCGGCAGAAAATCCAAACGACATCGTTTCTGCTTACAAAGACAATGTTGCTTTTATCAAAGGGCCGAAAGTGCAACAATTTGCCCCAAAATCTGCCGACAAACCCGATTATTACGAAACCAAAGATTTTGATGCTGTAATTTCCCTAAAAGCAGAAACACATAATTTCCCAACGACAGTCGAACCTTTTAACGGAGCAGCAACTGGTGCTGGAGGTGAAATTCGTGACAGATTAGCGGGTGGTCAAGGTTCATTACCTTTGGCAGGAACAGCGGTTTACATGACTTCTTATTCAAGACTACAAGATCAAAATATAGGTTTTGAAGAAAGAAAATGGTTATATCAAACACCAATTGACATATTGATAAAAGCATCTAATGGAGCATCCGATTTTGGAAACAAATTCGGGCAGCCATTGATTACAGGTTCAATATTGACCTTTGAACATGAAGAAGCCCCCTCTAACTCCCCCGAGGGGGTAGAACCAAAACCACGTAGGTTGGGTTACGACAAAGTCATCATGCAAGCGGGTGGAATTGGCTATGGAAAACTAGACCAAGCCATAAAGAAAAAACCCACGTCTGGAGATAAAATAGTGATTCTAGGCGGTGAAAACTATAGAATCGGAATGGGAGGCGCGGCAGTTTCTTCTGCAGATACTGGCGCTTTTAGTTCAGGAATTGAATTAAATGCCATTCAACGCTCTAATCCAGAAATGCAAAAAAGAGCAGCCAATGCCATTCGAGGATTTGTAGAAAGTGATAACAATTCCATCGTTTCCATTCATGATCATGGTGCTGGCGGGCATCTAAATTGCCTATCAGAATTGATTGAAGAAACCGGCGGACTAATAGACTTAGACAAATTGCCTGTTGGCGACCCAACCCTTTCTGCCAAAGAAATAATCGGTAACGAATCGCAAGAAAGAATGGGATTAGTCATCGGAAAAGAAAACCTCGAGTTACTGCAAAAAATAGCAGCTCGAGAACGTTCACCGATGTACCAAGTTGGAGAGGTAACGAACAATCATCGTTTTACTTTTGAGTCAAAAACAACTGGAGCAAAACCAATGGATTTTGCCTTAGAAGATATGTTTGGGAGTTCTCCGAAAGTAATCATGAATGACAAAACTGTAGATAGGAACTATTCTGAAATTATTTACAATAGCAAAGACATACCTATTTATATTAACCAAATTTTCAGATTAGAAGCTGTTGGTTGCAAAGATTGGTTGACCAACAAAGTCGATCGTTGCGTAGGCGGTAAAGTGGCAAAACAACAATGTGTTGGTCCATTGCAACTACCTTTGAACAACGTTGGTGTAATGGCTTTAGATTATTTGGGGAAAGAGGGAGTTGCAACTTCTATTGGCCACTCACCTATTTCGGCATTAATTGACCCAAAAGCAGGAAGTAGAAATGCCATTGGAGAAGCATTATCTAACATTATTTTCGCTCCATTAAAAGATGGATTACAGAGTGTTTCATTATCCGCAAACTGGATGTGGGCTTGTAAGAATGAAGGTGAAGATGCGCGTTTGTATGAGGCCGTTCAAGCGTGTTCAGATTTTGCTATTGAATTGGGAATCAATATTCCAACGGGAAAAGATTCGCTTTCGATGAAACAGAAATACACAGATGGGGAAGTAATTGCTCCAGGAACGGTAATTATTTCTGCAGGAGCAAATTGCAACGACATCACCAATGTTATTGAACCGGTTTTCCAACACAATAAAGCTTCGATTTATTACATTAACTTATCACAAGACGATTTTAAGTTAGGCGGAAGTTCATTTGCACAGACCCAAAATAAAATAGGAAATGATGCACCAACAATAAGGAATGCGGCATTTTTCAAGAAAGCTTTCAATGCAATTCAAGATTTAATTAAAGATAAGCAAATTGTTGCTGGTCACGACATTGGAAGTGGTGGATTAATTACAACTTTATTTGAACTTTGCTTTTCAGACGTTGAGTTAGGAGCGAATGTTTCCCTCAATTCATTTGAAGAAAAAGACTTAGTTAAAATTCTGTTTTCAGAAAATATCGGATTAGTGCTTCAAGCGAATGACGATTTAGTTTTCGAAAATAGTTTAAATAAAAAAGGCATTGGATTTTCTAAGATCGGAAATGTCACTAATTCCAATTTTCTTAACATTGGAGATTTAGCATTTGAAATTGATAATTATAGAAAGATTTGGTTTGAGACTTCTTTCCTACTCGACCAAAAACAGACTAAAAACAACAAAGCTAAAGAACGTTTTGACAATTTTGATCAACAAAAATTAGTTTATTCCTTTCCATCTTTTTTCAATGGAACAAAACCCGTAATTGACAATTCAAAACCAAAACCGAAAGCAGCCATTATACGTGAAAAAGGAAGCAATTCAGAGCGTGAAATGGCCAACGCTATGTATTTAGCAGGTTTTGATGTAAAAGATGTACACATGACCGATTTGATTTCTGGTTGTGAAGATTTAAGTGATATTCAATTTATTGGTGCTGTGGGCGGTTTTTCAAATTCTGATGTTTTAGGTAGCGCAAAAGGTTGGGCCGGAGCATTTTTATACAATGAAAAAGCAAAATTGACATTGGATAATTTTTTCAAAAGAGAAGATACTTTATCGGTTGGAATTTGCAATGGTTGTCAATTATTTATGGAATTAGAAGTCATCAATCCTGAACACGAAATTCACGGAAAAATGCACCACAATGATAGTCAAAAACACGAAAGTATTTTTACATCTGTAACAATTCAAGAAAACAATTCTATCATGCTAAAAACATTTGCTGGAAGTACTTTAGGTGTTTGGGTTTCTCATGGAGAAGGCAAATTTAGTTTGCCAATGGCAGAAGAAAATTATAATATTATTGCTAAATATGCGCAAGAAGGTTATCCGGCAAATCCAAATGGCTCAGATTTTAATACTGCAATGCTAAGTGATAAAAGCGGTCGACATGTCGTCATGATGCCACATATTGAACGATCTACTTTTCCTTGGAATTGGGCTTATTATCCAAAAGACAACAATGATAAGATTTCACCTTGGCTAGAAGCTTTCGTAAATGCGAAAAAGTGGCTTGATGACAATAGAAAATAATACCAAACAATTTTACACACTTTTTAATACACTACCTTTTTGTGTGCGCTTTACATAGCGGCTTTCTTCATGTTTTTCCATAAGGATACATTTTGTGTATCACCATTTAAGGCAAGACAATATCAAAACAAAAAAACCTATTCAAATACATGAATAGGGTTTTTAAA
>CALPKO020000154.1 GCA_943324165.2 Bdellovibrio sp. ZAP7
TGTAAGTTTGTATGGTATAGTATTGGAAATTATAAGGATATTTCAATGATTTTATAGTTATCTTGATAGATAATATTGATTATGAAAACTTCCAGCTCCCGCAAAGAGTTCTAGTTAAAATTAATTATAAATTTGTCTAAACTTTTGGGGGCACTCTAGTTTTCCTAAGAGGCTTTTGAAAATTATTTCTATCAATTATTGTTTGATCAACTTAGAAGTTTTTTCGATGTTTGAAGCATCAACAGCTTTAACAAAATAAACACCACTTTTTAAATCAGCAATAGTCAAATTTTGGTTAGCTATTGTTTTTGTAAAAGTTTTTACCAATTGACCCGTGATGGAATACACTTGAACTTTTTCAAAAGCGCCATTGATAGCAAATGTGGTGGTGGTAGGGTTTGGAAATAATGCTAATCGTGATTTATCAAAACTTGTTGTAGATAAAACAGAAAAACTATATGCTCCTGTTACTCTATTAAAAGAAACACTGTAAGTTCCGGCAGGAACAGTAATATTTCCTGCGCCAGAAGTTGTTGCAGTTCCTGTTGGAAAAGTGGTACTTCCGCCCCATGATATTGTTGCATCTGCATTCGCTCTAAATTTAATATCACCGCCAACAAATACAACATTCATTTTGCTTGAATTAAAACCGTAGTCAGCAGAATCCAAACTTACATCTGTATTCCAATCTGATAGTCCAGGACCAATAATTGAAATTGGTACAACAGCAAAGCTATACGCCCCAGTAGTTCGATTAAATGTCAAATTAAAAAAACCAGGTGGCACGTCAATTTTATCAGAACTTCCTGCAACAGCAGTTCCGGATGGGAAAGCAGTTGCACCCCAAACGGTATTTGGATTTGTTGGGTCATTAAATTGCACTTGAGTTACTGTATCAAAAGATTGATTGGGAGAAGTATAAACTACACCATTTGTTGTTTGCATCACCATACCATTGTTTGAAACTACTGGATAAACGCCAGTTATTAAAGTAAAGACGTAATCTCCAGTAAGTCTATTAAAAAAAACATTGTACGTACCTGCCAAACCTAAAATGTTTGCCCCACCTTGTGTAGCGATTCCAATAGGAAAGTCAGCAGCTCCCCAATTATTGATCCAAGCACCATCTTGTCTAAACTTCAATTCGCCGGTTTCTGCGAAAGTAAAATTTTGAAGTGCGTAGTTTATATTATCTGTTGTCTCTAAAACAACATCACCAGACCAACCGTTAAAAGAGCCAATCAAACCAATAGAAACATTGTTAGTATTTAAAAATGAATAAGCTCCGGTTGTCCTATTGAAAGTAACATTGTAGAAACCCGTTGGTATTGAAATTGCGTCAGCACTTCCAAAAATCGCGGTACCCGTAGGAAAAGCAGTAGCACCCCAAAATGTTGTCGAGTTGATTGGGTCTTTAAATTGCACTAGATTTGGTGAAGTAAAAGATTGATTAACTAATGTATAAGTAACTCCATCTGTGGTTTGCATAACTGTCCCATTGATTGAAATAATTGGAAAAGTATTGGTTATTAATGTAAATGCGTAAGCTCCCGTAAGTCTATTGAAAGTGATGTCATAAGTTCCTGAAATGTCAACAATAATTTCATTTAGACCGCTAGGTACTGCTGTTCCTGTTGGAAACTCAGTTCCTCCCCAGTTAGTGTCCCAGCCGGAATTCGCTCTAAATTTTAAACTTTTTCCACCAATTAATCCTTGATTATTCAAAGTAAAATTGATTCCATCGGTTGTTGTCATGTCAATATCCGTAGCAAAATCTATAGCGGCATCACCAATAATTGAAATTGGTACTGAAACAAAATTATATGCTAAAGTGTTTTTGTTGAAATCTACGTTATAAAAACCAGCAGTCAAAGGAATCGTTGGGCCACCTACTGTGGCATTTCCTGATGGAAAAGCGATGCCTCCCCAAACTGTTGTGCTTGGAGTGTCTTTAACAAAATTAACTCCATTACCATCAAAATGATAATCAATTATTTTATAAGTAATTCCATCTGCTGTAGCCATTGGAACTGTAGCGCCAAAATTGTTAAAACCACCATTTAAACCAATAACTTCGAAGTTATTAGAAATAGCAACAAACGAATAAACTCCGGTTATTCTATTGAACGTAACGTCGTAAGTCCCTGCCAAACCTAAAATGTTCGCTCCACCTTGCGTAGCAACGCCTG
Organism: Bdellovibrio sp. ZAP7; assembly: GCA_943324165.2. Classification (GTDB taxonomy): domain Bacteria; phylum Bacteroidota; class Bacteroidia; order Flavobacteriales; family Flavobacteriaceae; genus Flavobacterium. The sequence goes on from CALPKO020000154.1 coordinate 2,190, forward strand.
TGGGAAAATCAGGAGCACCCCAGTTTTCTGTCCAAGCACCATCTTGTCTGAACTTTAATTCTCCATCAGCTAATAAAGTAAAATTTTGTAAGGTGTATGTAATATTATCAGCAGTGTTCATTACAGCGTCCGCACTCCAACTATTAAAAACACCAATGATACCTATGCTTTGCGCATTAATATTCATTGCGCTAAAAGTGAAAAAAAATGTGTAAAGTAGATTTCTAATCATCAGATAAATCTTTAGTTGTTAGTGAAATACAAAACTAATTTAAAAAAAATAAATAAATATAGAATTAAGTAGGAAATGTATCCTGTTGAAAAATAAAAATAATATTTTATTGCACCGCAGCGCTCCCCGCAATTGTACCAGTTTTGAAAAGTCTGAAACTATGTCATCACGATTAATTATGATTGGAATATCCTCGCAATCCTGAAAGTTTTCGGACTGACTCTGCAATTTTTTATGTGGCAATTTTTTCATTGACAAAAAAAATGCCACAAAACTTGTGATAAAAAAATAACTTTTAAAAAATAATCACAAATTTTGTGATAAAAATTTAGTTTTGAAAAAATAATCACAACTTTGAGATGGAGCTAAAAAAGGTGGCAGGATTTTAAAATAAATTTTATAAAACTATCAGGTCGTCAAAAAAAAAATTTAAAAGGCATTTATTTCTAATTACAATTTAACAAGCAGAATGATGAACGAAGATATTGATTTCGCCGAATATAATTACGTTAGGCAGCGAGGAAATTCGCTTTAACTTTTTATTGCTGCATTTTTAATTAAAACATTGTAACTTTGTTTTCGATTAATATTTGAAAGCGCAAAATTATGTTTGGTATCGGAGGAGGAGAATTAATTTTTATTATACTGGTTGCTGTTATGCTTTTTGGGGCAGATAAAATTCCAGAGATTGCACGCACTTTGGGCAAAGGAATGGCGCAACTTAAAAATGCCACAGAGGATATAAAAAGCGAAATCACCAAAAGCGCAGAAGACAACGGTTTTGATGTAAAATCCCTAACAAGTGGTTTTACAAAAGAGCTCGACGATGTAAAACAAGGTTTTAACAAAATGATTACCGAACACGGTGATGAAATTAAAACAGAAAATCCACTTGGACTTCAATCTATTTCAGATGATATCAATTTAGAAATCAACAAAGCAAAATCTGGTATTGAAAATATTACAACAGGTCCAATTAAAAGACAGGTCTAAATGCTCGAAAAGCTAATTCAACTCGACAAACAGTTATTCATTTTCTTAAATGGATTGGGCTCTTCAACATTTGATGCTTTATGGCTCATCATTACAAAACAAGCTTATTGGATGCCAATTTTTCTATTTCTTTTGTACTTGGTTTATAAAAAAATAGGAACAAGACAAACTTTAATTTTATTACTTTTTGTTGCGGTTTTAGTGGCGTTTACAGATCAAATAACTAATCTTTTTAAAAATCATTTTCAACGGTTACGCCCTTGCAACGATACTAGCATTAACACAATCATTAGAGTTGTAAAAGGAAGTAATTCTTATAGTTTTTTCTCTGGTCATGCCGCAAACACCTCGGCAGTTGCAATGTTTTTATTTCTTAATTTCAGAAAAAAATACAAATACTTTGGGGTAATTTTTATTTGGCCTTTAATTTTTGCTTACAGCAGAATTTACCTCGGGCTTCATTTTCCGGTTGATATTTTAACTGGCTATTTTTTCGGAACAACTTTCGGATTTTTGATGTTTAAAGTCTATCGAAAAATCATCGTTAGCTAAATTACATATAGGAAATTTCGATTTAAAATGGTTCTCGATACATTTTTGTTCCGATGCTCTGCACAAAAACACTCGAACAGACGGTAACCTAACTTAAGATACTTCTTAACGTTTACTCAACAACATCGTCATAATCAGGATACAAAAATTTATTATACGGAAATCTAGTAATGTGAATTTGGCGCACTGCTTCATAAACCCTTGCTCTAAATTCTTCTAGATTTTCTCGATCAGTTGCTGATATAAAAAGTGCATTTTCTTGCCCGATATCGCTCATCCAAGTTTGTTTCCATTCGTCAAGTGTGTAATGACGTTTTGTTTTTTCGGTAATCAAATCGTCATCGTCAATTGTCAAATGTTTGTAAGCATCAATTTTGTTAAACACCATAATAATGGGTTTGTTGTTACTTTTAATGTCCAACAAAGTCTTATTTACTGATTCAATATGGTCTTCAAAATCGGGATGAGAAATGTCTACAACGTGCAAAAGCAAATCTGCTTCGCGGACTTCGTCGAGTGTGCTTTTGAAAGAATCAACCAATTGAGTAGGTAATTTTCTAATGAATCCCACCGTATCAGAAAGTAAAAAGGGCAAGTTTTTTATCACTACTTTTCGAACTGTTGTATCTAAAGTGGCGAAAAGTTTATTTTCTACAAAAACTTCACTTTTGCTTATCACATTCATCAAGGTCGATTTCCCAACATTGGTGTAGCCAACTAAAGCAACGCGCACCATTGCACCTCGATTTCCGCGTTGTACAGACATTTGTTTATCGATGATTTTAATTTTATCTTTCAACAAAGCGATTCTGTCACGCACAATTCTACGGTCGGTTTCGATTTCGGTTTCTCCAGGTCCACGCATTCCGATTCCCCCTTTTTGACGTTCTAAGTGGGTCCACATTCCAGCTAATCTTGGCAACAAATAAATACATTGTGCCAACTCAACTTGCGTTCTAGCATAAGAA
>CALPKO020000155.1 GCA_943324165.2 Bdellovibrio sp. ZAP7
ATTTTATTTTGAATCCATTCAATCACTTCGGGTTTACGGATGTACATGTATTCTACGCCAATTGATCCACAATAAATGTTGTCTAAATGACTCAAAATTTCTTTTAGAGTACAAGGAGCAATTTTTATAGCCTTTGCTGCGTCAAAAACGGTATTCAAATCGGCTTGAGAAAGGCCATAATTTTCGATAGCTAAAGTCGGAGAATACGTTCTTCTATCTCGAACTGGATTGGTTTTTGTAAACAAATGACCTCGCGTTTTGTAGGCGTCAATAAGTTTTAAAACGTTAAATTCTTTTTGCAATTTTTCAGAAAGTTGACTTAAGCCTTCGTTACTGAAACCATTTGCTGATGAACTTTGAATTGAAGATGAATTTTCATCGTTATATGTAGTCATTCCAAAGTCAAATCCTTGAAAAAAACTTCTCCATGAAGGTTCTACGCTATCTGGATTTTCTAAATAATCATTATATAACTGGGCAAAAAACTCTGAGTGTGCTGCATTTAAAAAGGAAAACCTATCCATAAATTTGGTTGAATGTACTGATTTGTAAAATAGTCCCGCAAAAGTACAATAATTGGAATAAAATAATAATTTTTTTAGATACTTTTATCTTTTAAAAATCAAACGTTTCTTAAAATGAAAATTCATTCCCTTGTTTTAAATTTAAAATTGCTTTTGATAAGCATGTTTTTTGGTTTTTCAGCTCATATTTTCGCACAATTTCGTACTTCTGCACCGCTACCAACGAAAAGTTATTTTTGGAAAAATGTAAAATTTGGAGGTGGTTTTGGTTTGAGCGTTGGTTCAGGTTATACAAATATAACAATTGCTCCGAGTGCAATTTACAATTTTAACGAATACATTAGTTTAGGAACTGGTTTGCAAGGAAGCTACACTTCCTCAAAAGTTGACGATTATAAGTCCTTAATATATGGGGGAAGTTTAATAGCACTATTCAATCCAGTAGAACAAGTGCAACTTTCTTTAGAATTAGAACAAGTGCTTGTTAACCGAACTTTAAACACATTAAATGGCCATTTCAAAGACAATTTTTGGAATACGGGTTTGTTTATTGGAGCAGGTTATCGCGTTGAAAATGTTACCGTTGGAGCACGATATAATATTTTGTACAACGGAAATGATTTTGTTTACACGGAAGCATTTATGCCATTTGTGAGGGTTTATTTTTAGAAAATTTATTTTTCCTTTGTTTGACAATTTCCTAACTGTCAAATAAAATAGTTACTTTTGCCTATTCAAAAATGCATCATGATTATCCCAAAAACAAGAGAACAAATAGAGATTATGCGCGAAAGTGCTTTGCTCGTTTCTAAAACACTCGGAATTATCGCGCCTGAAATGGTTCCCGGAGTTACCACCCTAAAAATCGACAAATTAGCAGAAGAATTCATTAGAGATAATGGTGGCATTCCAGGTTTTAAAGGACTTTATGGTTTTCCAAACACGCTTTGTGTTAGCCCAAATGCGCAAGTTGTCCATGGGATTCCTAATGATAAACCACTTGAGAATGGAGACATTATTTCGGTTGATTGTGGAGTTTTAAAAAACGGATATTATGGCGACCACGCTTATTCTTTCGAAATTGGTGAAGTTACACCCGAGATAAAACGCCTTTTAAAAATTACTAAAGAAAGTCTTTATATAGGAATGCGAGCATTCAAAGCTGGAAATAGAGTGGAAGACGTTGGAAATGCAATCCAAACGTATTGCGAAAGTAATGGTTATAGTGTGGTTCGAGAATTAGTAGGTCATGGACTTGGAACTAAAATGCACGAAGATCCAGAAATGCCCAATTATGGAAAGCGTGGTCGTGGAAAAATATTTGTTGAAGGAATGACAGTTGCAATTGAGCCAATGATAAATCTTGGAACAAAAAACATAAAACACCTTAAAGACGGTTGGACAATATTGACCGCTGACGGAAAACCAAGCGCACATTTTGAACATAATGTTGCTTTAATTAACGGAAAACCAGAAATTTTATCCACTTTTGATTATGTTTACAAAGCGTTAGGAATTGTAAGTAACGAAGAAGATGAGTTTAAAAATAATTTAGTTTTAAGTTAATTTTTATAAAATCGTTCTCTTAATTTAACACACTTTTTATAATTAAAAAATGGCCAAAATATTGCTTTTAGGTTCAGGGGAATTGGGAAAAGAATTCGTTATTGCTGCGCAAAGAATCGGTCAAACGATAATTGCGGTTGATAGTTACGAAAACGCACCAGCAATGCAAGTCGCTCACGGATTTGAAGTAATCAACATGTTAGATGGCACAGAACTAGACAGAATTGTTGTAAAACACCAACCCGATTTCATTGTTCCAGAAATAGAAGCCATTCGCACCGAACGTTTTTATGATTATGAAAAACAAGGAATAACTGTTGTTCCTTCGGCCAAAGCTGCTAATTTCACTATGAACAGAAAGGCAATTCGCGATTTAGCATCAAAAGAGTTAGGATTAAAAACAGCCAATTATCGCTATGCAACAAGTTTTAATGAACTTGAACATGCCGTTGTAGAAATCGGAATGCCATGCGTGGTAAAACCATTGATGAGTTCTTCTGGAAAAGGACAATCAACAATAAAAACTCATAGCGACATTCAAAAAGCTTGGGAGTATGCAGTCGAAGGATCTCGCGGAGATATTGTTGAGGTCATTGTCGAAGCATTTGTAAATTTTAATTCAGAAATTACCCTTTTAACCGTTGTTCAAAACAATAATCCAACTTTATTTTGTGCCCCAATTGGTCATCGACAAGAGCGCGGTGACTATCAAGAAAGTTGGCAACCTGCAAAAGTTACTAAAGATGATTTGATGGAAGCCCAAGAAATGGCAAAAAAAGTAACTGAAGCGTTGGGCGGCGCAGGACTTTTTGGAGTAGAATTTTTTCTTACCAACGAAGGTGTTTATTTTTCAGAACTATCTCCTCGGCCTCACGATACTGGCATGGTTACTTTAGCAGGAACTCAAAATTTTAATGAATTTGAACTTCATTTGCGTGCGATTTTAAGTTTGCCAATTTTTGAAATACTACTTGAAAAATCCGGCGCTAGTGCTGTGATTTTAGCAACAATAAATAGCTCAAATCCCACTTTTTCTGGCATTGAAAAAACAGCAGCTTTACCAAAAACTGATTTTAGGATTTTCGGGAAACCAACTTCTCGTCCCTATAGAAGAATGGGTGTGGTTTTAGTAAATGACAATTTAGAAACGCCAATTGAACAAACAATTGAAAAGGCAAAAGAAACAGCAAAAATGGTAACTGTAAATTGATTTTTTTTACAAAACATCTAACGTTTTCGCTTTGTTTACTAAATCTACTAAGTTTGTCACATTCAATTTATTCAATAACCTAAGTTTATAAGTGCTTATTGTTTTTTCGTTTAAATTTAAAGTTTCTGCGATTTCTTTGTTTTTTCTACCTGCGCTCAAAAACCTCAAAACTTCAATTTCTCTTGAAGATAATTTTTTGTATAGTCTTTCTTTTTTGGTTTGTTTAGTAATCAAATCAATCTTTTTCTTAACTTGTTCACTGTAAAAAATCTCGCCATTTTGAACTCTAATGATTGCATTTTCTAAAATTTCCAATTCATTATTTTTTGAAATATAGGTACTTGCACCGGCTTTAATAGCATTTGGAGCATACATATTTTCTGTTAATCCAGAAAAAATTAAAACTTTTGTTTTGGGATAATTCTTAATAAAACTCTTTATCATATTTATAGTCGAAAATCCATCAACATCTAAATCTACAATCAAAATGTCAAAAAAACGATTCTCAATAGTTTCTAAAACACCATTAAAAGTCTTAACATTACCTACTATTGAAAAATCAGATTTTCCTTCAAAATAATTTTTTATTCCATAATGTACAATCGGTTGGTTATCTGCTATACAAATTTTAATCATAATCATCAATTTTTTTAAGAAACGTTTATCTAAATGGGGGATGTAAAGTTAAATAAAAAAATATAATGATTTGTAAATCAGACTAAATATTTTTTTTCTTAAATTTCGGGATTAAACAAACTGGAATTGCTTCCATTTTATGATTGTTTTGAAGATTTAATCGCTTATAAATGGTAAAAACTTCACTTTGTCTTCCTTCAAAATCGCTAGCACTTTTTCCGTTTTCATCTTCTACCATTGCCCATTCTAGCTCGTCATAACTTGCGCCAAGTTGGTCCTCGTCACTTCGATCATCACCAAATAATCCATCCGTTGGGGCAGCAACCAAAATCGAATTTGGAATTTTCAAAAATCTCCCCAATGCATAGACTTCGCTTTTCATCAAATCGGCAATTGGACTTAAATCTACTCCGCCGTCGCCATATTTCGTGTAAAAACCAACGCCAAAGTCTTCTACTTTGTTTCCTGTTCCAGCCACCAAAAGCCCATGAATTCCAGCTATATAATACAAAGAAGTCATTCTCAATCTCGCTCTTGTGTTCGCTAAAGCCAAATTTATTTTAGCTGCATCGTCACCCGTTGGCACTTCTGTTTTAAATGTTTCAAACACTGAAGTCAAATTTACTTCTACATTTTCCACATTTTCAAAACGAGTTTTCAACTGAGAAATGTGTTCTCTTGCCCTGCTAACATGGCTTTCCGCTTGGTGAATTGGCATTTCAACACACACAACTTTTAGACCTGTTTGTGCACATAATGTTGAAGTTACTGCCGAATCTACTCCGCCAGAAACACCAATTACAAAGCCATTAACTTGCGCATTGTTGGCATACGACTTTAGCCAATTTACTATAAAATCATTTGTTTTTTCTACTTCAAAGGTTGGTTTATTTTGCATATTTTTTCGCTTTTTTCTCGAAACTGCAATGTATATTTGCAACTTCAAATTTAGAGAAAAAAAGGATAATTATTTTTAAAATCTATTTTTTTATTTG
>CALPKO020000156.1 GCA_943324165.2 Bdellovibrio sp. ZAP7
GCCAATCCGATTAATTCTCCTTTTCCGTTCAAAACTGGCGAACCAGAATTTCCTCCTGTAATGTCATTGTCCGTCAAGAAATTCACGTGTAACGAACCGTCTTTATCTGCAAAACGACCAAAATCTTTCTTTTTGTTCATCTCTAAAATACGCACTGGCAAATCAAATTCTTCATCGCCTTTTTTGTATTTTTTCACTTGACCATCAAGGGTGGTGTAATTGTTGATTTTAGCTTCGTTGCGATTGTCTGCTGGCAAAGCACGTACTTTTCCGTAAGTCAACCTCAACGTTGAATTGGCATCTGGATATTTGATATTCCCAATTTTTGATTCTCTCAATCCTTCTACTAAAAGTCTAAATGACGCACCATAATCGTTTTGTGCTTTTGCAATTTCGTCTGATTTTGCACTAAAATGTGTCAACAAATCGTTAGAAAGCAAGTACAATATATCTGCTTTTAAAACTTCATCTGATGGATTGTCTAAAAATGCTTTGATGTTTTCTTTCTTTGTAAAAATACTTTTCTCGAAAGCTTCACTTATATATTCTTTGAAATCATTGTTGTTTTCAAGTGCGATTCTTTGTGCCATTGGAGCAATCTTATAACCTTTAGATTTTGTTACATACAAGCTCAATTGTGCTGCCATCAAATCTTTTTCGGCAGGCAAATAAAGTTCTTTGAACATCTCATCTGTACTTTCTGTAATCGAGGTTGCCAATTCTTTGCGTTTTTCAGCATCTGCTTTCACATAATTTTCCATTTGTTTTCCAACGCTTCTTGAAATTGTACCAAAAGCGGTTGTTCTGAATAATTGTTGTAGGTAATTATCGTGTCTAGCCTTTTCATTTGTCAATCCGTAATATTTGTTGATATTTGAGATAACATTACCATATTTTTCTTTGTTCGCAGGAAGATTTGCCCATTCATTGAATTTTGCTTCTTGTTCCCCTTTAGATTTAGCAGTGCCAAATTTCGACAACGCATCAATCATTCCTTGGCGGTTTTTCCAGTAATTGGCTGTACTAGCAAATTTAGAAGCATAAACCAAACGCAAAGCAGGACTTTGGTCCATGTATTTTTTCATGTTGTCCATTCCAGTTTTTGCACCTTCTACCCAAGCAGGATAAGCAAATTTCACATTTTGCTCAATTCCACCTGATGGCATCCAACGGTTTGTACGCCCAGGATAACCTAAAATCATAGCGAAATCATTTTCTTTCACTCCTTTTAAGTTTACTGGCAAATAGTGTTTCGGACTCAAAGGCACATTGTCTTTAGAATATTCTGCTGGATTTCCGTTTTTGTCTGCATAAACTCTAAACATAGAAAAATCGGCAGTATGTCTTGGCCACTCCCAATTGTCTGTATCTCCCCCAAATTTTCCTAAACTTTCTGGCGGAACGCCAACCAAACGAACATCTTTGTAATCTTGGTAAACAAAATAGTAATACTCATTTCCTTGAAAAAATGATCTTACGGAAACTGTATATTTTCCACCTTCATTGTTTTCTTTTTCGATTAAAGCAATTTCTTGATTAACGGCTTTTTCTCTTTCTAACTCGGTCATTTTATCATTTAATTTTGATAAAATTCTTTTAGAAACATCATCCATTCTAACGAAAAAACGAACATAAAGACTTGATGGTTTTTTTTCTTCATTTCTGTTTTCTGCCCAGTAACCATCTTTCAATAAGTTCTTCTCAGGTGTAGAAAGTTCAGCAACTGCATCATAACCACAATGGTGATTGGTCAAAACCAAACCGTCTTTAGAAATTAATTCGGCGGTACAACCTCCGTTAAATTGAACAATTGCATCTTTCAAACTGTGGTGATTGATGCTGTAAATTTCTTCTGCAGTAAGTTTTAAACCCATTTTTTGCATGTCGCGGTGGTTCAGTCTTTCTAAAAACATTAAAAACCACATTCCTTCATCTGCTTTTAGCGAATAGGGAATCAGGGTTAAAACAGCGATAAATCCTAAAATTACTTTTTTCATATTTGTAAAATTAAAGTGTTGTGAATATATAGTTTTTGGTAAAAAATTAAAATTTGAACTCCTAAATTGTTGTTACTTTTTTTTTTTAAAAGAAGAACTTTTTCTAAAAAATTTACTCAGTAAAAAGCCGAATTATTTAATGACAATTCTTGTCTAAATGTTTTTTTGTTCCTGTTGTGCTTCCACTACAATCTTGAATTTGATTATAATCGGTAGGTATTGCTCCGTTTATTCTGATTTCATTTTTTGTGATGTACTGGTCGCCGTCATCATCAATATCAAGAAAATTCGGAACAGTATCACCATCTGAATCATCGTTAAACAAATCGCCATCATTATCTAAATCTTCAAATCGCGTAAAAATAGCATCTCCATCATGATCACGCTTGCGAATGGTGTGCAATCGAATCCTGAAAACTAATGGAGAATAAGACGGAATTAATGCAGAAATCGAAGCGTTATAATAACCTAAACCTGAGGGAATAAATACTACTCCAATTCCCATATTACTATAATCTACAGCGCCAGTATCTGGATTTATAATAACTGATTCAGCTGTTTTTAACAAAGGTAAAAATTGTCTGAATCCAGAAATTACATTGGTTTCGCCAGAGGCAAGTGCTGGAAAGGTACTCCAAAACGGGCTGTTAGCACTATCAAAAACCTGATCTTTTAAATTCCATCCCTTGTATGTTGTAAATGTTGAATCAATTGTAATTGGTGACTGTCCGCCACCTTCATTTAAAATCAAATAATAAAGTTTATAGTTTACTGTATCATTAACTCTGCCTCCTACTAAGCTTGAGCTTCTGGCGTCGTTTTGAACAATCTTAAATTTAAGAGGCATTACTGTATTGTCCCAAATAGAAATTAGATTGTCAGGATTATTTTCTGGAATTTTGGTAAACTGAACATCTGGCAACCCATCAACAACAACTTTTATAAGCGAATGTGTTTTCAAATACTTTTCAATTGAATCATTATCAGCTTTATATTGGTCTGCATAAGGTCTTGGGGGTGGTATACTTGCAGGGCCATCATTCGGGTTGCATGAAAATAATGCAATTGAAGTGATAAATAAAATAAAATATAAACTAAATTTGTTCATTATTGTGAGATTTTTTTCGGTGCGCAAGATACAATATTGATTTATTTTTAGACAAAAATTAACTATCATTTTAGAAAAGTTATGCGAATTGACAAATATTTGTGGTGTGTACGTTATTATAAAACGAGGAATATGGTTACTGAAGCTTGCAAAAAAAACCATATTACCGTAAACGGCATTGTTGCAAAGCCATCGAAAGAGGTATTTCCAACAGATAAAATTACGTTTCGTAAAGACCAAATTACGCAAATTATAACGGTTTTAGACATTCCAGATAATCGCGTTGGTGCTAAATTGGTTGATATTTATCGAAAAGATGAAACACCACCAGAAGTTTTTCAGCATTTAGAATTATTGAAACTGTCGAAAGAACATTATCGTAAAACAGGTGATGGACGACCAACCAAAAAAGACAGGCGAGATTTAGAAGAATTTGGAACAGATTTTAAAATAGAAGATTAAACACAAATCAATTATGAGTCAGAATATAATTTTAAAACACATCGAAATTGAACATATTATAAAGAGGATTGCATTTCAGATCTATGAAACTTTTGTAGATGAGCAATCTATTGTTATTGCTGGAATTTCGGCAAATGGCTTTATTTTTGCAAAAAAAATCGCGGAATCATTAATTTCTATTTCAACAATTAAAGTTGAATTATGTGAAGTTTTTATTGATAAAATTAATCCAACACTTCCTGTAACAACTTCAATTGATAAAAAAGAATACCAAAATAAAGGTTTGGTTTTGGTGGATGATGTTTTAAATTCTGGAACGACACTTGTTTATGGTGTTAGGCATTTTTTGGATGTTCCATTGAAGAAGTTTAAAACCGCAGTTTTGATAGACCGAAACCACAAAAAATATCCTGTAAAAGCAGATTTCAAAGGAATTTCACTTTCAACTTCTTTACTTGAACATGTAAATGTAGTTTTTGAAAACAACAACGACCACGCGTTTTTAAGCTAAAATAGAAGATATTTCTTCAACAATTTGACTTATACTTTTGCTGTCAACAACGATTACGTTGGGTGCTTGATTGTAATAAAAACTTCTTTCAAAAAGGTGTTTTGCGATAAATTCTTTAATTTCGATAGTGCTTAAATTTGAAATTAGCGGTCGTGCTTCCTTGTCCAAAATTAATCTTTCTGACAATGTTTCAATTGACGCTTTGAGATAAATAGCAACAACTCCTGCTTTTTTCAATAGCAAATGGTTGTCAAAATAGCAAGGTGTTCCACCTCCTAAGCTTAAAATAAAATCTTCATTGGTATTCATCAACTCGGTGAAAAATTTGTTTTCAGACTTCCTAAAATAAAGTTCTCCTTTCTTTTTAAAGATTGCATCTAATGATAAATTTTCATTTTTTTCGACGATTTCATCCAAATCTAGGCATTTAATATCCAATTTTTCGGACAATTTTCTAGCAATAACGGACTTGCCACTGCCCATATAACCCAATAAAATTATTTTTAAAGACATATTAAAACGTTACTAACAAAGAAGTTAAGTGCAATTGATAAAAAAAGGTAAATTTATAATAAAATACCTTTGAAAAATAAATAATAACGCCTTATATTTGCACCCGCATTCAAGAAAAGAAAATAGACTCGATAGCTCAGTCGGTAGAGCACATCACTTTTAATGATGGGGTCCTGGGTTCGAGCCCCAGTCGGGTCACAAAAGTCGTTCGCCAAGGTGAATGGCTTTTTTAGTTTAATGGCCACGTGGAGAAACGGTAGACTTGCCATCTTGAGGGGGTGGTGCTCGTAAGGGCGTGTGGGTTCAAATCCCACCGTGGTCACGAA
>CALPKO020000157.1 GCA_943324165.2 Bdellovibrio sp. ZAP7
AATGAAGTAATATTTGAAGACATAAAATCTTTATAACCTTGAACGCTTTCTGCAGGAATTCCTCTCGTTTCAATTAAATTTTCAAAATAATTGTTGATCCCATCTTCGCCAAAGTTGATTTCGTTTGCAAAAACTAAAAGGTGTGAAGCGTCAACAATTTGCGTTTGCCCCCATGAGGCAGGTTGTAATTGTGCTCGTAATTCAGGATTTTCAACAATTATTACTTTATAAGGTTGTAAACCATATGAAGAACTTGATAATTGAATAGCTTCCTTTAATAATTCTAAATCCTGTGCTGACACTTTTTTTGCAGCGTCAAATTTTTTGGTGGCGTAACGCCAATTTTGGTTTTCTAAAAAATTCCCCATTGTTTTAATTTATTTGTTAATGTTATTTCTAAATTTCTCTAATAAAAAATTAAGTTGATCAAGTTCTTCTAAAGTTAAATTTGAACAAAAATAGTCTTCATTTTCTATGATTTTCGGGTCTAATTCAGTTAAAAGGTTTAATCCTTTTTTCGTAATTAGCACCTCAATTTTTCTTCTATTTTCCGGACAAACATTTCGTGTAACCAATTCTTTAATCAAGAGTTTATCAACCAAACGAGTAGTGTTGCTAGTTTTTGCAATCATTCGCTCTTGAATCACACACATGTTGGCCGGACAACCTTTTTGACCTCTCAAAATTCTTAAAACATTAAATTGTTCAGCAGAGATATCAAAAGGTTTAAGTGCTTCGTTAAGCTTATCTAAAATTGCATTCTGAGAATAAATAACATTCAAAACAGTTTTTTTAGCTAGCGATACTGAAGCAGTTATGTCTATTTTATCTTCAATTGTCATAATTGTACTTACAATATTTGTCGATACAAATGTATATTATTTAAACACTGGTTTAAATATATTAATATTAAATTTTTGTTAACATTTTTTTTGTTCGGTTTTGAAGTCAACGTTTGAATTTGTATTTTTGAAAAAAAAATATAAAATGGATTTATCACAAAACGATTGGATGACAAATTTCAAAAAAGAAACAGACTCGGTAATTTTGGATGTAAGAACATCAGCTGAATTTGAAGATGGATTTATCGAAAATGCTATTAATATCGACATTTATAAAGGACAGGGATTTATCTATGAATTAGAGAATTTGGACAAAAACAAAAGTTATTATGTTTATTGCAAAGCTGGCGGAAGAAGCGCGCAAGCATGCAGTATAATGAAAGAACTAGGATTTCAAAACACCTTTAATTTAGCTGGAGGTATAATGAATTGGGAGGGAGAAATCATAAAACGTTAGTTTTTATTTTTTTTAATTTTGTTGAGTTTTTCTAAAATTTAGTTAAATTTGTATGGTATTTACAATTGCAAACACAAAATAGACAAAGTAGCCATAAAAAATTCTAATGAAAGCAAATATTAATAAAATAGATAAGTTGTTAAGATTGTTTTTCGGGGCCATTTTGGTTATTGTTTCAAGAAATAATATAACACAAGATCCTCTTTTGGATATTATTTTGTTAGTGCTTGGAATTTATTTAATTATTTCTGTTTTTATAAATTTTTGTGTGATCTATTTATTTCTCAGTTACAGTTCTATACCTAAAAAGCGCAGAAAGGTTAAAAGAAAGCAACTATAATAGACAATTTAATTTCAATCTGTTCTTTTTCACATTTAACTAAAAATTAATAAACGTTTTAATAATTCATTTTTAAAATAATTTACCTTTATGTTTATGAAGAAAGGATTTTATTTTAAACAATACGAAGCTCCAAATCAATCCCCTTTTGATAAACTCTTTGGAATTTTTAAAGAGTTAATAACCCATACTTCGGGCGATTTTGACGAAGCCATTGATTGGTTACGAGAACTTGATGTGGAATACAAACTGACCGACGAAAACTACACCATCGACGATTTTATTGAAGATTTAAAAAAGAAAGGTTATATCAGAGAAGAATTCAAAGAGGATGGCACTTCAGGTGGAATCGGTATTACTGCAAAAACAGAACGTGCGATTCGTCAACAAGCGTTAGACCAAATTTTTGGTAATCTCAAAAAAGCAACGGGAGGCAATCATAAAACCAAGCAAACCGGAAATGGCGATGAACATACCGGAGAATTCCGTGAATTTAATTTTGGCGATGGTCTTGAACGAATTTCTTTAACTGAAAGTCTTCGCAACGCACAAATCAATAATGGTGTAGAAGAATTCATGCTAACTGAAAACGATTTAATAGTTGAAGAAACACAGTTTAAATCGCAAATGAGCACTGTTTTAATGATTGACATTTCGCACAGCATGATTCTTTATGGAGAGGATAGAATTACCCCAGCTAAAAAAGTAGCGATGGCGCTAGCCGAGCTAATTACAACCCGTTATCCTAAAGACACACTCGATATTTTGGTTTTTGGTAACGATGCGTGGACGATTGCTATTCGAGATTTACCTTATTTAAAAGTGGGACCGTATCACACCAATACAGTTGCTGGTTTACAGTTGGCAATGGATTTGCTCCGCAGAAAACGCAACACAAACAAGCAGATTTTTATGATAACTGACGGAAAGCCAAGTTGCGTGCGAGAAAAAAATGGCGATTATTACATGAACAGCAATGGACTTGACGAATATATCGTTGACAAATGCTATAACCAAGCCCAACAAGCCCGAAAATTGCATATTCCCATCACAACTTTTATGATTGCAAATGATCCTTATTTACAGCGGTTTGTAGATCATTTTACGGAAGCTAACCAAGGAAAAGCTTTTTATACAGGACTTAAAGGGCTTGGTGAAATGATTTTTCAGGATTATGAAGCCAATCGGAAGAAAAAGATTAAGTAAGCAGTGTTCAGTTTCAGTTTGCAGTTTTCAGTCTCAGTAGTCAGTTTTCAACTTGACTAAACGCAGAGAATCTTAGCTTTTTAAAGAAAAAAATATCATATCTAAAAATAATTAAATGAATAACATAAAAACACTTGGCGAATTAAAATTATCAGGATACCAATCCAAAAGCATAAAAGACGAATTGCGCTATAATTTAAGAGAAAAAATAAAATCTGGAAAACCCGTTTTTGAAGGTGTCTACGGATTTGAAAACACTGTTGTTCCAGAACTTGAAAGAGCGATTCTGTCTCGTCACAACATTAATTTACTAGGACTTCGTGGTCAGGCTAAAACCCGTTTAGCGCGCAAAATGATTGAATTATTAGACGAATTTATTCCCATTATTGCTGGTTCAGAAATTAATGACGATCCATTAAATCCTATCTCTCGTTTCGCAAAAGATTTGATTTCACAAAATGGCGATGCAACCCCAATTGAATGGATGCACCGCAGCGAACGTTTTTATGAAAAACTGGCAACGCCAGATGTTACCGTTGCCGATTTGATAGGTGATGTCGACCCAATAAAAGCAGCAAACTTAAAGCTTTCTTATGCCGACGACCGAGTGATTCACTTTGGAATGATTCCAAGGGCAAATCGTTGTATTTTTGTAATCAATGAATTACCCGATTTGCAAGCCCGAATTCAAGTGGCGCTTTTCAATATTTTGCAAGAAGGTGATATTCAAATTCGTGGTTTCAAGTTAAGATTGCCACTCGACATGCAATTTGTTTTTACCGCAAATCCCGAAGATTATACGAATCGTGGCAGTATTGTAACACCTTTAAAAGACAGAATTGGTTCTCAAATTTTAACTCATTATCCCGAAACTATTGCTATTGCAAGAGCCATAACGGAGCAAGAAGCCAAGCTCGACCAATCGCAATCAGATTTGGTTTATGTTCCGAGTTTAGCCAAAGATTTGCTAGAACAAATTAGTTTTGAAGCCCGCGAAAGTGAATATATCGACAATAAAAGCGGTGTTTCGGCACGTATGAGTATCACGGCTTTCGAAAATTTGTTAAGCACTGCCGAAAGAAGAACGTTGAAATCAGGAAACGACAAAACCACTTTGCGTTTATCTGATTTTATGGGGATTATACCTGCGATTACAGGTAAAGTAGAATTGGTTTATGAAGGAGAGCAGGAGGGAGCTGCCGTTGTTGCACAACATTTGATTGGCGATGCCATCCATACTTTTTTTCCTGCTTATTTTCCTAAGATTGAAAAATTAGAAAAGCATGGCGAAAAAAATGCATTTTCAGATACGATAGAATGGTTTTATGCCAGTGGTTTTCAACTTTTGGATGATTGTTCAGACGAAGAATACCAATCAATTTTAGATGATGTTGCGCCTTTGGATATTTTAATTAAAAAATACCAACCGCAAACCTTGAAAGAAGATGTTTATTTTATGAAAGAATTTATCCTTTGGGGATTAGTAGAATATGATAAACTCTCGAAAGACCGTTTTGAAAACGGTTACCAATTTAAAGATACCTTGGGCAGTTTCATTGATAAACTATAAAGTGAAAAGCGGATTTGAATTTCAAATCCGTTTTTTTTTACAGAAATTCTGAAATGTAAGTAGACAATTCTGCAGCATTTCACAGAAGTATTTTGCAAAGCTTGATACAATAAATACCAATCGGACTGGTATAATTATAAGTCAGATTGCAATAACTACAAATCGGATTGCAATAACTACAAATCGGATTGCAATAACTACAAATCGGACTGGTATAATTATAAGTCAGATTGCAATAACTACAAATCGGATTGCAATAACTACAAATCGGATTACAATAAGTATAAGTCGGACTGTAATAATTATAAATTGACTAGCTCTAAATATATTTGAGAAGTGCGTTTTTATAACTGTGATCCAAAGACAAATGCGGACATTTCAAAGGAACGTCTTTCAAGTTTGGAATACTTTATTTTAACTCGATTTGTCTTTTAAAAAACAGCCAACTTTCTACAAAGACGTCAATGTCCTTTGGATTG
>CALPKO020000158.1 GCA_943324165.2 Bdellovibrio sp. ZAP7
CAATAATCAAAGGTTCTGATTATGAAATAAATTACGGTGACAACCTCAAAACTTTGAACGAACATGTGGATAGTGGTAGTAACCCAATTGCAATGGCAGAAGCTATTATGAAAATTATAGAAAATCCAATTCCTAGCATTCATTATAAAATCGGCATTTTTATGCAAAAATTTTCAATTGTTTTAAAACGCATTTTACCTGATAAAGTCTTTGAGAAAATGTTAATGAAGCATTATAAATTGTAAATTTGCCTAAGTTAATTTTAAAAATAAAACACAACTAAATATACTAAAAATGAAATTTTTTATTGACACCGCCAACTTGGCACAAATAAAAGAAGCGCAATCTCTAGGCGTTTTAGATGGGGTAACGACGAATCCATCTTTGATGGCAAAAGAGGGAATTACTGGCAAAAACAATATTTTGAAGCACTATGTCGACATTTGTAATTTGGTTGACGGCGATGTTAGTGCAGAAGTAAATGCTTTGGATTACGATGGAATGATTAGAGAAGGCGAGGAGTTGGCCGATTTGCATGATCAAATTGTAGTGAAATTGCCAATGACAAAAGAAGGGATTATGGCAGCCAAGTATTTTTCTGACAAAGGCATAAAAACCAATGTAACTTTAGTTTTTTCTGCCGGGCAAGCACTTTTAGCAGCAAAAGCAGGTGCTACATACGTTTCTCCATTTGTAGGAAGACTAGATGATGTTTCGACAGATGGATTAGCTTTGACTGAAGAAATCAGATTGATTTATGACAATTATGGCTTTGAAACTCAAATTTTAGCGGCTTCTGTTCGCCACACGATGCACATTCTTAATTGTGCAAAAATTGGTGCTGATGTAATGACGGGTCCACTTTCGGCAATTTATGGATTATTAAAACATCCTTTAACCGATATCGGAATTGCACAATTTGTCGCTGATTTCGAAAAGGGAAATAAATAAAAATATAGCTTATAAAAAAGAGGCGATTTTCAATGAAAATCGCCTCTTTTGTTTTATTTTTTAAAATAGGAAAAACTCTCGTTATTCTCAATTTTCAATAGACTTTCATAAATTAGTTTTATGACGTTTTCAACATCTTCTTTGTGAACCATTTCTACAGTGGTATGCATATAGCGCAGTGGCAAAGAAATTAAAGCTGATGCAACACCGCCGTTGCTGTAAGCAAAAGCATCGGTATCTGTACCTGTAACCCTTGATGATGCCAGCCTTTGAAAAGGAATATTGTTAGCTTCTGCACAATCAAGAATCAATTCTCTTAAATTGTTTTGAACGGCTGGAGCATAAGTAATTACTGGACCTTTTCCCATTTTGATTTCACCTTCAATCTTTTTATTGATCATGGGTGTTGTTGTATCGTGGCAAACATCTGTTACAATTGCAACGTTTGGCTTGATGGTTTTGGTAATCATTTCTGCACCACGAAGACCAACTTCTTCTTGAACCGAATTGGTTATATAAAGTCCAAAAGGTAATTTGATCTTATTTTCAAATAACAATCGAGCAACTTCGGCAATCATAAATCCGCCCATTCTATTGTCTAT
Organism: Bdellovibrio sp. ZAP7; assembly: GCA_943324165.2. Classification (GTDB taxonomy): domain Bacteria; phylum Bacteroidota; class Bacteroidia; order Flavobacteriales; family Flavobacteriaceae; genus Flavobacterium. The sequence goes on from CALPKO020000158.1 coordinate 1,554, forward strand.
TGCTCGGCAAACGAATTTATTTTCGTTCAAAATCAAAAATTCATCAGGATAGGTAATTACACACCCAACATGAACGCCCATTTTTTCTACTTCAGCTTTGGTTTCGCAACCTAAATCGATAAAAATATTATCTAGTTTCGGATTTTCTTCTTTGTCTCTGTTTCTTGTATGAATAGCTGGCCAACCAAAAACACCTTTTACAATCCCATTTTTTGTATGAATATTGACTCTTTTTGAAGGTGCAATTTGATGATCTGAACCTCCATTTCTAATAACATAAATCAATCCGTCATCGGTGATATAATTCACGTACCACGAAATTTCATCCGCATGGCCTTCAATTACAACTTTGTACGGCGCATCTGGGTTAATAACGCCTACGGCTGTTCCGTATGTGTCTGTGATAAAAGTATCTACGTAAGGTTTCAAGTATTCCATCCACAATTCTTGACCTTTGGACTCAAAACCAGTAGGAGAAGCGTTGTTTAAATAAGTTGTTAAAAATGAAATTGATTTTTCATTTAATATTGAATTATTGCTCATAAAAATATTTTTTTGCTAAATTATAAATTTGGCATCACACTTGCATATATATTCTATAATTTTACCTAAAAATTATGCAAATGAACTTTCGACATTTTTTTTTAAGTTTTTTGTTTTTCATCTCAACCGTCAATCTTGCTCAAGCGCAAGAGGATAAAAAAGATGCTTATCTTAACGAACCAATTGATTCTACTTTGTCAAAAGCAATTCAATTAGACGAGATCCTTATAGATAGAACCCAAAACAAAGTCGATGCGGAAGCGATAAAACGATTTCAGATTCTTCAAAGACGGGTATATAAAGTCTATCCTTATGCAAAAACAGGAGCGGAGCGATTGGTTTTATTGAACAAAGGACTTGCTACATTAAAAACCAATAGCGATAGAAAAAAATATTTCAAAATAATCGAGAATTATATGACCAACGAATTTGAAAAACAACTCAAAAACTTATCGCGAAAAGATGGTCAGATTTTAGTAAAACTCATCCACCGTCAAACAGGAAGTACCACTTTTGATCTAATAAAAAACCTAAAAAGCGGTTGGAAAGCTTTTTGGTCTAATAACACAGCCAAGTTGTTTGATATCAACCTAAAAACAAAATATGAACCACTTGAAGTCAATGAGGATTATTTGATTGAAACGATTTTGGTGCGTGCTTTTCAAAATGGACTTTTAGTAAAACAAGAAGCTGCAATTCCTATTGATTATACTGAAGTTGCCGCCTTTTGGCATGAGAAATTGACAAAACTTAAAACCAAATAATTTTTATAATTTAATAAAAGCCACTTAATTTTTAAACTAAGTGGCGTTTTAAAATTTAAACTAATCTATATTTTTTTTATTTTTCTCTCGAAAAAACAAAGCTTTTGCCAGCTTGTGCTAATGTAAATTCAGATCTATCTTCATTGAAAGTTATTTCTATTGGAGCCCCTTCAATTGTAAATTTATTTTTTGCAATATTTAATAAAGGAAATTGAGGTTGTCCCGTTGCTTGTCCAAACAAAACGCCATTTTCTTGGGTAAAAGTTATTTTAATTGGAATTAACTTACTTGAAAAAGTGCCTAAAAATCCATCTAAAATTACATCTTCTTCAACTAAACTTGTTCCGGCTTTCCAAACGTTGTTTTCTTCATTCATGTCAGGTAAAACATGGTCTGGATCAATATTGATAGATTCAATTTCTTCTGTTGAACTATATTTGAACGACCAATCGTTGTTGCGTTGCCAAATTTCTACTGGTAACTGAATTCTACTTGATTTTCCACTTTTTGTTTTAACTTCTAAGGTAACTGGCATTGCCATTTTTTCTAGATTTTCGATTGAAATTATGGTGCCTAATTTAGGATCATTTTTGATATATTTTATTTTTGAAATGGCTTGATCTAGTTTCCAATTATTCACAAACCAAGCTCTCCAAAACCAATTTAAACTTTCTCCAGCAACATTTTCCATAGTTCTAAAAAAATCGTCTGGTTGAGGATGTTTAAATGCCCAACGATCTGTGTAAGTTTTAAAAGCACGGTCAAAACGTTCTTTACCCAACACTTGTTCACGCAACATTATCAATCCAGCAGACGGTTTTTCATAAGCCAAAATCCCAAGATTTTTTTCTTTCAACCCGTCAGGAACTGTCATTATAGGTTCTAAATCTGCACCTGTCAATACCTCTGAAATTTGGTGCATATCGCTAGCGGGCGTTTTGTATTCGCCATTGTTAAAGTCAACCGAGCTTAAAGAATTAATAAAAGTATTAAAACCTTCATCCATCCACGCAAAAAGTCTTTCATTTGAACCTACAATCATTGGAAACCAACCATGACCAAATTCGTGATCTGTAACTCCCCATAAATCCGATCCTTTATCTTGAAATCCGCAAAAAACAATTCCAGGATATTCCATTCCTCCTTCATTTCCGGCAACGTTGGTAGCGGCAGGATAAGGATATTCAAACCATCGTTTAGAATAATTTTCAATCGATGCTTTGGTATATTCTGTAGATCTACTCCAAGCATCTTGGCCCATACTTTCTATTGGATAGGCAGAAATTGCAATAGATTTTTTTCCACTTGGTAAATTAATTTTTGCGGCATCAATAATAAATGCAGCAGAAGATGCCCATGCCACATCTCTTGAATTCTTGATTTTAAAATGCCAATTTAGCGTTGATTTTGATGATGGTCTACTAGTTGGATTGGTCACTTCTTCTGGAGTACGAATCAAAACCGTTTTATCACTTTGAGCGGCAAGTGCCCAACGCTTTTGTTGTTCAGCAGTGTAAACTTCTTTACTGTTTAATAATTCTCCAGAACAAACTACAATGTGAGAGGAAGGCGCATTTATTGTAACGTCAAAATCACCATATTCTAAATAAAATTCTCCAGCTCCAAGGTATGGCAAAGTATTCCATCCCTGAACGTCATCATAAACTGCCATGCGAGGATACCATTGGGCTACGGTGAAGATTTTTCCATTTTTAGTATCTTGAATACCCATTCTATCTGAACCAAAAATTGGAGAAATGAATGAAAATTCAATTTTTAATTTAACAGTTGCTCCATTTCCCGCAAGATTTTGAGGTAAAAAAACTTGCATTCTGGTATCTGTTATTTCAAATTTAGCCTCGGTTTCTGTCATTTTTCCGTTTGATGTAGCAATTATCTTAACGGATTTTATTTTTTGCCCAGCATCAAAAGTTTGTCCTTTTGAACCATTGCGACTGCCATTTACCGGAATTACAGCTTCTCCACGAGCATCTTTTTTGAATAAATTTTGCTCAACATACATCCACAAA
>CALPKO020000159.1 GCA_943324165.2 Bdellovibrio sp. ZAP7
AAATAAAAAGGAAGATAGACATATTATTGGAAGAGCATTTTATCACATTTCTCAAAGAAGAGGTTTTTTGAGTAACAGATTAGATAGTTCTGATAATTCGATTATTGAGGAGAAGAAATTTGATATAACTTCGCTAATTAATGAAGCACATTCAACGATTGAATTTTTAGATTTATTCAATGATTTTCTTACTTCGTTTGATAAAGACGAAGCGATTGACAAACCTTTATTTACACTCGCAAGAGCTTTCAATGCTATTATAAAAGAAAATTCAACTTTAATTTATACGGCTTTAAAAGAAAAACTACTTGAAAGACTAAATAAACCAGAATTTCTCGGTCCCGTAAAAAGAGCTATTAGTGATTTGTCTGAAAAAATTCAAGAAGCAAAATGTGAAACTTTAGGAGAATACTTTTATTTACTACATCAAAAAGGAGAAAAAATTAGAGGGGAATATACACATAGGATTGATCATTATTTAACCGAATTCAATTTTATTTGCAAGAAACAAAATTTAATATCCAATGTAAAAGATAAAATTGAAAAAGCAATATTTTTTCAACGTCCTTTAAAATCTCAAAAGGGATTGGTTGCTAAATGTCCTTTAGAGAATAGAAAAGCTTGTGTGCCAATTTCTCATCCCGATTATGAAGAATTCAGATTGCATAGTTATTTGAATAATATTAAAATAAAAATGCCAAATGACGATAAACTTCGGTTTTTAAATGATGCTGAAAAAGAACTATTAGACTCTTTATTCTATAGAAAATCAAAAGTCAACTTTGATTTTAGCGAAATAGCAAAAAAACTGACTCCTAAAAATTTAAAATCAGGTTATTATAAAGATAAAAACAGCAAGGAATATGATATTCTTTTCAATTATAATTTAGGAAGTAATGTGGCTGGCTGTCCTACAATAGCCAATTTGAGAGATGTTTTTGGTAAAGATTGGAAAGAATATTTGATTAATAATTTCTTGAAAAACACTAAAACTGAAAATAATAAAATAGTCAAAAAAACAAAAGAAGATATTATTGACGATGTGTGGCATGTTTTATTTCGTTTTGACAAAGAAGAACTTTTGAAGCAATTTGCTATTGATAATCTAAAATGCGACGACAAAACAGCAAGTAAGTTTTCTAAAATAAAACTAAAACAAGATTATGGCTCGTTGAGTTTAAAAGCTATTCGTAACATTTTGCCCTATTTGAAACAAAGTTTAATTTATTCACATTCAGTTTTTTTGGCAAATATGAAAAATGTTTTGCCATCTGAAATTTGGAACAATGAAGAAAATATAAGCGTAATCAACACCGAAATTAATTCTATTTTAGAAAGTTATAAAGTGTATAGCAACAATATTGAGATTGTAAATGGATTAATTAAAAACATAAAAAAAGAGAATGGCACTTGGAGTTCTGGCAATAAATTTGTTGCCGATGTCTATAAAAAAGATTTAGAAAAACAAGTCAAAATGTTTTTTAGTACAAAAAAATGGAATGAAACACCGAGAGAGCATCAAACATCAATTTTAAAAGAATGTTTTGAGCTTTTTTCAAATCAGATGCAATTGAAAGCAGGACGCGGAGAGTTTGTAAAAAAGAAAACAATTGATGAGATTTTAAAAGAGTTTTTGAATGATAATTTTAATATAAATGGTGATGATTTAAAAAAACTCTATCACCCGTCTGCTATAGAAGTATACAAAAATGCCAAACGTAACGAGATTGATGGTAAGTTATATTTAGGTAGTCCATTAATTTCATCTATTAAAAATCCAATGGCTATGCGTTCTTTACATCAATTAAAAAAAGTAATTAATCAATTAATAAAAGACGATTTAATTGATGAAGAAACAACAATTCACATCGAAATGCCAAGAGAATTGAACTCGGCTAACGAACGAACTTCGATAAGACAGTGGCAAGAAGAATTAAAAAACAAACGAAATAGATATGCTGAAGAAATTAAAATAATATATAAAGAACAATGCCTTCAGGCAATAGAACCAACTGAAGACGAAATTCTAAAATATCAATTATGGATTGAACAAAACAAAGTTTGCCTTTATACAGGAAAGAATATTGGAATATGTGATTTTATTGGAAGTAATCCTAAATTTGACATCGAGCATACTATACCTAGAAGTCGAAGCTTAGATAATTCACAAATTAATAAAACCTTATGTTGTGCTATTTATAATAGAGAAATAAAAAAAGATAAAATACCTTTTGAGTGCGATAACAAACTTGAAATTTTGCCAAGAATTAGTCATTGGTATGCCAAATACAAAGGATTAGAAGATCAAATGAAAGATATTTCTAAAAAGATAAAAGGGGCATCGACCAAAGAAAAAAGAGATGAAAACATCATCAAAAGAACTAAACTAAAGTTTGAGCATACTTATTTTTTCAAAAAATATAAATCATTTATTATCGAAGAAATTCCAGAGGGATTTAAAAATAGTCAAGGTGTAGATATTGGAATTATTAGTAAATATGGAAATTTATTTCTAAAAACAGCTTTCAATAAAGTTTATCCAATAAAAGGGAAAACCACAGCCAATTTGCGTCAAATGTGGGGATTAGAAGAAAAAACTAGAACCAATCACGCCCATCATGCGAAAGATGCCGTTGTAGTAGCTTGTTGCACAAGAGATATAAATGATGCTTTGGCAAATTATTATCACGATTTGGAACAATTTGAATTTTACGGAAAACCAAAACCATCATTCTCACACAGAATTCCGTGGAAAGGTTTCAATGATGATGTAAAAGAATTTGATAACAATATATTGATAAGTCATCACACGCCTGATGTTTTGCCAACGCAAAGTAAAAAAGCCATTAGAAAAAGAGGTATAATTCAACGAAACGAAAAAGGCGAAATAAAATATAAAAAAGGAGATACGGTTCGTGGAGCTTTGCATAAAGAAAGTTTCTATGGTGCTATATTGCGAGAAGAAGTTGATAAAAAAACTGGTAAGACTGCCGAATTTATAAAATACGTAAAACGCCAAGCAATAGAATTATTTAAAGATAACGATCTAAAAAATATTGTTGATGATAAAATTAAAGAAATTGTTGAGAAAGGTCGTGAACAAGAAAAAAATATCAAAAAAGAAATAGAAGAGCTAACCAAGCAATTAAAAAACGCAAAAGATGAGGAAGAACACCAATATAAAGACGCTATTGAACTTCTTAAAAACAAAATCAAAAACGAGTTGTATGTATTGCCAAATTCAAAAGGTGCTCCAATACCTATAAAAAAAATACGTTATTTTACTAGTGATGTAACCAATCCTTTGCTAATAAAAAAACACCGAGATGTATCTAGGCAAGAACACAAACAATTTTATCATGCCAAAAACGATGGTAATTATTGTATGGCAATTTATGAAGGCAAGGATAAAAACGGGAAAATTAGCAGAAGCAATATTTTAATAAATAATTTAGACGCAGGAAAATATTTTAAATTGAGTAATGAAGATAAAAATATTTATCCTGTTGCTCCCGAAAAAGATGCTAATCTAAACGAGTTGAAATATATTTTAACCAAAGGTAAAATGGTTTTGATTTATGATAAATCTCCGAAGGAGTTGTTTGAAATGGCAGAAGAAAAATTATTAGAAAGATTGTTTGAAATAACACAGCTAGATGTTGAGGCTTCTGCTGAAATCAAATTATTGCATCATGCCGAAGCCAGGCCAAAAGGGGAACTTACAAAATTTATGAATATGAAATCTGGAATGAAAGGCGGAAAAAATCTTGGAGAACATAAAAAATATCCTTGGATAAAGATAGGAGTAAATTCATTCGATTGTTTAGTTGAGGATTATGACTTTACAATTTCCGCTATAGGAAAAATCAATTTTAAATAATTTATTAAAAGTTCATTGACATATTGTTTCAAATACAATTGAAGCTTACTAGTTTACAACAAATGTTTAAACGTTTCTTATAAATGGGAACTAGTTTAAAGCAAATGTTTAAGCATTTTTTATAAACGTTTATAATTGATAGCAAATGTTTAAACGTTTTTTATAAATGCTTACTAATTGAGAAGAAATGTTTAAACGTTTTTTATAAATGCTTACTAGTTTAAAGCAAATGTTTATGCATGTGCAATAAACGTTTATTATTTGATAATAATTTAAAATTAATCATAATTAAACGATTATTAATTAATTTAAAATGTTAAAATTATGCAAAATAATATTTATGCAAAATAACTTTTTTTTAATTTTAATTAAACTTTTAAACACATAACGCAATGGCAAGAAAAAAATTAATTAGAGTGCCAGACCTTGACAAAGGTACCACTCGTTTGGCATCTATCAAAAGCATCGATCCTGTGATCGATTTGGGTAACGGCATCACTGCCGCAAATTATGAAACACAACTTACCTTGTTGCGCACCAAGTTGGCAAAATACAACACGGCACTCAGCACCATCGACGATTTGTACAACGACTGTATTTCGCAAATTGATGTACTTAGAGATTGGAACGATAGGGTATTGACCGGTGTTGCGACCAAATATGGTAAAAATAGTTCGCAGTACGAAATGGCAGGGGGAGTAAAAAAAAGTGAACGTAAAAAGCAAACGCCGAAGCCAAATGCTTAAAAAATGAAAATCCCAATTTGACAATTGGGATTTTTTTATGTACATTCGAAAATAATTTTAAATTTTGTTCTTTGACATACAGTTTTTCAACGTCTTAAACAGCCAAACCACAACCGAGTTTCGGCGAACGCCCACTCGGTTGTGGTTTGATTAAAGATTAGAAAACACGATATTAAGCGGATAATGCTATAACAAACATGAAGTGTTGTGGTTTGATTAAAGATTAGAAAACACGATATTTCTAGTGGCTCGTTTGGGTATA
>CALPKO020000160.1 GCA_943324165.2 Bdellovibrio sp. ZAP7
AAAATTAGAAAAAACTTTCAAATTTGATAAAGATATTGAAGGTTGGGGAATGACAAATGATGGAGCATACATTTACCAAACAGACGGAACCGAAAAAATTTGGAAAATGAATCCTGCTACTCAAAAAATGATTGACTATGTGAATGTGTATGCTGGAAGTGAAAAAATAAAAAGCTTAAACGAACTAGAATACATAGACGGAAAAATGTACGGAAATGTTTGGCAAAAAGACGCTATTGCAGTAATCAATCTAACCACTGGCGCTGTTGAAGGTATTTTGAATATGGCGGGACTGAGAAAATTAGCAAAAGTAAAAGATTCAGATACTTTAAACGGAATTGCCTATAATCCAAAAACTAAAACCATTTTTGTTACTGGTAAAAATTGGGATAAAATGTTTGAAATTAAAATTTCAGAATAAACAATTATAAAATGTATCAACTGCTAGCAAGAATAAACAAAATGGTTTTGCCGAGTTTTAGCAAACAAAGGTTAGACTTGGCGAAAGCCAATAAGTGGCAAATGGCAATTATTGGCTGGAGGTATTTTGTGACAAAAAAAGCACTGGGAAATTAGTTATTTTTTAAAGTTCTTAATACCTGTCTGCAGCCAGGTTAAATATTCTTCAACAGATACATAGCTTATCGTAGGTTTTGTATCATTTAAATTGTTGCCATTCAAATCGGTCAAAACGTACAAAGGTTGCGTGTTGGTTTTGTATTTAGAAATCATAAAATCGGTCCATTTATCGCCAACAGTTTCAATTTCTGAACCTGTTTCTTTCGAAACAAATTGCTCACTTTTTGGCAACTCGCGTTTGTCATCGACATAAAGAGAAATCAGAACAACATCGTTATTCAAAATTTTCAAAACATTTGCTTCTGACCATACGTTATTTTCCATTTTACGACAATTTACACAAGCAAATCCAGTAAAATCAAGCATAATTGGTTTGTTAATTGATTTTGCATAAGCCAAACCTTTTTCATAATCGGTAAAAATTACAATTCCATTTGCACCAATTTCTGCTCCTTCAGGCAATTTTTCAATGGACTGCTCGTCTGACTGACCTAAAACTCCATTTGGACTTTCACTATATGTTGGTGGTGGTGGAAAAGCACTAATCAATTTTAACGGCGCTCCGAAAAGTCCCGGAATCATGTAAACCATAAAACTTAAAACCAATAGCGCCAAGGATAATCTTCCCACGGAAATATAAGTTGATGGGCTGTCGTGCGGTAATGTTATTTTTCCTAATAAATATATGCCCCAAGTGCCAAAAATTGCAATCCAAATGGCTAAAAATGATTCTCTTTCTAAATAATGCAATTGTAAAACTAAATCGGCATTGGATAAAAATTTGAAAGCAAATGCCAATTCTAAAAATCCTAATGAAACCTTTACTGTGTTGAGCCATCCACCCGATTTTGGAAGTGTATTCAACCAACTTGGAAACATCGCAAACAGCATGAAAGGCAATGCCAAAGCAGAAGAAAATCCTAACATGCCAACAATTGGTGCTATTCCGCCTTTTGAAGCAGATTCTACCAATAAAGTCCCAACAATTGGACCTGTGCACGAAAAAGAAACGATTGCTAGCGCCAAAGCCATGAATAAAATTCCAACAACTCCTCCTCTATCCGCTTGTTTGTCCACTTTATTTGCCCATGAATTAGGCAACATTATTTCAAATGCTCCTAAGAATGAAGCAGCAAAAAACACTAATAAAACAAAGAAAATAACATTGAACCAAACATTAGTTGACAACGCATTTAAAGCATCTGCTCCAAAAACTGCTGTAACGACCAATCCTAAAACTACGTAAATAGCAATAATTGAAATGCCATAAAAAATAGCATTTCTTTTTCCTTGCGCTTTTGTTTTACTTTGTTTGGTAAAAAAGCTAACGGTCATTGGAATCATTGGGAATACACAAGGAGTAAGCAAAGCTGCAAATCCGCCTAAAAATGCAAACAAAAATATAGATAACAAGCTTCTGCTTCCATCTTTTTTCTCATTTTGAATCGAAGCAGCTGGTTCAGATGTTTTTACTTCAGTTGCATTTACATTTTCTTTTTCTGTCGAAAATTTAACGCTATTTGCAACGATTGGCTGTTCTTTTTCAATAGTTTCTGTTGCTGTTTGAATAGCTTTTGGAATATCGAAAGTAAATTTCTTTTTGTCGTTGATGCAAGCATCTTTGCAAACTTGGTATTCTACATTTGCTTCAAGTTTATTTAAATTTAAGTTAATTATTTTTACTTTTTGAGTCAACACAACTTTCTTTTCAAAAAGAATTTCATCTACCCCAAAAACATCATTGAATTGTTTCTTTGTTTTACTTTCAATCGTTTTTCCAATTAATTGATAATTGTTTTTTTGATTATTAAAAGTCAAAACCATCGGAAGTGGCCCACCATCAGGCGTAAATTGAGAATAGACATGCCATTCGTTTTCGATTGTTCCTTCAAAAATTAATTTGAATTCTGTTTCCGAAATTTTCTCAGTTTTTGATTTCCATTTTACTGGTTCTAAAATTTGTGCTTTTAGGGAATTAAAAGCCAAAAATAAAATTGTAAGGAGCACTATTTTTTTCATTATAAAAGTGTTATTTGTAACATTTGTTTTGTTGCTGTTGTTGTTTTAAATCGCTCGTCTTGCCGCATTCCAATAATCCAAACAATTTGATTATTAGAACATAAAAGCCAAGTTTTTTCCTTTTCTAACAATGATAATTTTTCATCTTTAAAAAATTTACTGACTTTTTTAGATTTTCCATTCATTCCGAAAGGCAAAAAGGAATCAGCAGTTTGCCATTTTCGCAATTGCAACGGAAAGTGCAATTTATTTTCGTCCACAAATATACTTTGATTTGCAACAACTGAAATATCCGTTACTTTACTAATTGATAATTTTATTGGAAAATTAACAATCTCTTGATTTTTTGTTATGAGAAATTGCTCATTTTCACTGCTATTACTTCTTGGTGATAAAATCAAAGTGTCTCTGTCTTTCAGCAATTGGTGTTTTTCTGATAGAATGACTTTTCCAGATTGACTTTCAACTAAATTATAAATGTCCTCCCAAGCAGAAAAACCAAAAGGATTTAACCACTGGTACAAATAAGCGCTATAATTCGGCAGTAATTTTAATTTATTCAGGTTAATTTTTTTTAGATTATCTTCATCGTGTACTACTTGTTGGTACACCAAAATCGTAGCATCTTCGACTAGCGATTGCGCTTGTTTCAAATTATTTAATGTTGCTTGAAAAGAAGTTAAAAAATTGGAATTAAGCGATTTTAGAGCTGGAATGATATGGTGTCGAATGTTATTTCTCAAATATTTATCTGAAGCATTGCTGCTGTCTTCTCGCCATTCTAAGCTATTTCTTTTAGCATAATCTTCTATTTCTTGTCGAGAAAACGGCAATAATGGGCGCACGATTTTGCCGTTTTGACTAGGAATTCCCGACAAACCATCCAAACCTGTTCCGCGAGAAAAGTTGATTATAAACGTTTCTAAATCGTCATCTGCATGATGTGCTGTTAACAAATAGTCAAAATTTTTCTCTGATAATTGGGCTTCAAACCAATCATAACGCAGCTTTCTAGCAGCAACTTGAATTGAAAGTTGGTGTGCTTTAGCGAAAGTAGTGGTATCAAAATGAACAAACGAAAATGGAATTTCAAATTGTGCCGCATAGTGTTGAATAAATTGCAAATCATTGTTGCTTTCTTCTCCCCGTAATTGAAAATTACAATGCAAAATTTCAAAATTGTAGTCAAGTTGTTGAAACAAATGCAACAATACCATGCTGTCCATTCCTCCACTTATCGCCAAAAAAAGTTTTTTATTCGCGAGGAATGGAAAATTATTTGCCAGGTGGTTTTTGAATTTTGAAATCATTTTTCAAAGTTATTTAATTTGTGCAAAAAACCGGTTTTTTGAAAAATTGTTTTTGATATTTACTAAAATTAAAATATTTACGTTAAAACGGTCAACATTGCATTGGCTTTCAACATGCATTCTTCATATTCCTTTTCGGCTGTAGCTTCCGCCGTTACTGCACTTCCGACAGAAAAGGAAAGGTATTTATTATCTTGATTGTACAAAATACTTCTTATTATAACATTAAAATCAAAATCTCCTTCAGGAGAAAAATAGCCAACAGCTCCGCTGTACAAACCTCTATTCGTTTCTTCTAATTCTTCAATGATTTTCATTGCCGATATTTTTGGCGCACCAGTCATACTTCCCATTGGAAAAGAAGATTTTATAACATCAACAGCCGAAAATTGTTGGTCTAATTGAGAGGTTACAGTTGAAACTAAATGATGTACTTGTTTGAAAGTATGTGGTTGACACAATTCGATTACAGCGACTGAACCTTTTTGCGCAGTTTTTGATAAGTCGTTGCGCACCAAATCAACAATCATAATGTTTTCTGAACGTTCTTTTTCATTTAAAAACAGTTCGTTTTTTATTTTTTCATCTTCGTCAAAATCAGTACTCCGCCTTGCAGTTCCTTTTATTGGTTGAGAAATAATTGTGGTTTTATCTTTTTTGAGGTACCGTTCAGGTGATGCGGAAAGTAAAAATTGCTTGTCGTTTTTTAAAAATACAGCAAAAGGAGGTTCAGAAATAGCATTCAATTTTGTGAAGATTGCTATCGGATCAATTGTAGCATTTTCTGCAAAAAATTCCATACAAAAATTGGCCTCATAGATGTCACCCAAATTGATGTGTGAAAACATTTTGGTTAATTTTAAAAGGTATTCTTCTTTCGAAATGCGTTGCTGCGCTTCAATCTTTATTGGATTTTCTGAAAGTTTAATTGCATAATTGGTGTTTTCAATGTCTTTTAAATCTTCATCAATTTCATCATC
>CALPKO020000161.1 GCA_943324165.2 Bdellovibrio sp. ZAP7
TCAATTTTAATTGACGAAGCAGGAAAACAAAGGCTTACTTTGTCTTTTTATGCCTATGCGCAAATTCAAAATCCAACTCATTTTCGCAACGCACTTTTTCTAGCTTGGAATCCACTCGGCGTTTTAGGCAGGATTTATGTCGCCCACGAAGGCATTAATGCACAACTTTCTCTTCCGGCAGACGCGTTTTATGCCTTCAAAAACACCTTGGATGAATATGATTTTATGCAAAATATGCGCTTGAATATTGCCGTTGAGCAAGATGATTTTTCTTTTTTGAAATTGACCATCAAAGTGCGTGATAAAATTGTTGCCGACGGATTGACCGATGAAACTTTTGACGCAACCAACATCGGCATCCATCTTAAAGCCAAAGCATTCAACGATTTATTGGAAGATCCAAACACGATTGTAGTGGACATGCGCAACCATTATGAATCTGAAATCGGCTATTTTACGAACGCTATTAAACCCGATGTTGACACTTTTCGGGAGTCATTGCCTATCATCGAAGAGCAACTTTCAGAACACAAACAAGATAAAAATTTATTGATGTATTGCACTGGCGGTATTCGTTGCGAAAAAGCGAGTGCCTATTTTAAACATAAAGGTTTTGAAAATGTTTACCAATTAGAAGGCGGCATTATTGAATATACCCGACAAGTGAAAGAAGAAGGTTTGGAAAGCAAATTTATTGGTAAAAATTTCGTTTTCGATCACCGTTTGGGCGAAAGAATTACAGATGATATAGTGGCGAATTGCCACCAATGCGGAAGTCCTTGCGATATCCACACCAATTGCGCCAACGAAGGTTGTCATTTGCTTTTTATTCAATGTGAAGCTTGTGCAACGGCTATGGAAGGATGTTGTTCGGCAGATTGTCAATCGGTGATTCATCTTTCTGAAGAAGAGCAAAAAACGATTCGCCGTGGTATAAAAAATGGCAATAAAATCTTTAAAAAAGGAAAATCTGATGTTTTAACTTTTAAAAGAATTAGTACTGATATAGATTTTAAAGTTTCAACTTTGCCCAAAACCCAAAACCCAAAACCCAAAAAGTTTTATATTGGAAAAGGAACCCATTTTTTCCCAAAATCGAATGTGGGTCAATTTTTTATTGAAGAAAATGAACTTCAAATTGGCGATAAAGTCCTTATAAAAGGAACAACAACTGGCAATCAAGAAATGGTGCTTCAAGATTTTTATGTGAATGGAAAAATTTCCGAAAAAGCCATTGCAGGAGAAAATATTACCTTAAAATTACCGTTTAGAATTAGATTATCTGATAGATTGTATAAAATTCAAAACTGATATTATGAACATCTATAAGATATTAAAATTAAACAATCTGATTAAAAACCACCGCATCAAATTTTTCGGGCTTTGGCTTTTAAATGTTGCTAATCAACGGTATTTATCGATACAATTTGACCCCGTTTTGGCGTGCAATTTAAAATGTAAAATGTGCTATTTCACAGATAAAGAGTATGTGAAAAAAAACATGAAAGGCATTTTCGTGGAAGCTGATTTAGACCAATTGGCCGATGTTAATTTTAAAAACGCTTTAAAACTACAAATTGGTTGCGGTGCCGAACCGACACTTTTTAAACACAATAAAAAACTAATTGAAATTGCAAAAAAGCATAAAGTTCCTTACATCAGTATGGTTACGAATGGCAATCTTTTAGAGCAAAAAGACATTGTTGATTTTTCAAATGCGGGTTTGGATGAATTTATTTTATCAATGCACGGCGTGAATAAAGCATCTTACGAAGATTTTATGGACCAAGGCGATTTCGGGAAATTCAACGCTACTTTAGAAAATATAAATCTAGAGAAAATGAAAAATCCTAAATTAAAATTAAGGATTAACTATACCTTCAATCAAGATAATTTTTTTGAATTGAAAGATTTTTTCAAAATTTATGGCCATTTGAAAATAGATGTGCTTCAACTGCGTCCGATAGACAAAATCGGAGAAACGACCTATAATAATTTCAGCTTAAAAAACATCGAAGATGATTATTTAGAACTGATTCAATTCATGAAAATAGAAAGTGCCAAAAGAAAAATGACTTTGATGGCGCCAGCATCTATCCAAAGAAACGAAGAAAAAGCATTAGCAGTCAACACGCAAAACAATAGTTCTTACTTAGTTCCTTTTACTTATTGTTATGTTTCGCCAAAATTTTATTGGAAAGAAGATTTTAACTGGAAAGAAGAAACTTTTAAATCTTGGAAAAAACGCAATAATTGGAACCAACTTTTGTTTAAAAACATATTTATTTCTCGAAAAGAACTTGAAAAACCGAACAGAAATATGCTTAATTATTCAGTAGATATTAATTGATTTTTTGTAAATTTTACTGAAATAATCAGCAAATTCTAATTTCTAAAGTCCTATTTTCGGATACAGTTTTTTATTTTATGATATATTTAGTTTTATTTAGATTTCCTATACTTTCAATTAGTTGTAATTCCAATCCTTTTTTAAGATCTCTACTTGCAGTTGCTGACGATAATTCTTTAAAAATATTCATATAATCTTTTCTTGTAAATTCTTTTAATCCAAGCATTAGAAAGTAATCTAATCTGTCAATATCTTTTAAGATTCTATTGTTGTAGTTGAGTAAATTTTCTAGTGATTTATTTATAACGTCAAGCATATATTCAATAAAAAAAGTTGATTTTCCAGCTTTATCACTTAATGAAAGAGATCTATAATATTCGTCTTGTGTTTGGCTAATTAAAGTTTCAAAAGGAAGAAATTCAAAAATTGGATATTCGTTCATTAAGATTAAAGTTTGCCAAATTCGTCCCATTCTTCCATTGCCATCTAAAAACGGATGAATGAATTCCATTTCATAGTGAAACACGCAACTTTTTATTAAAGTTAATTCATCTACGTCGTTTAAATATTTGAATAAGTCTTTCATTTGATAGGGGACATTTTCAAAAGGAGGAGCAATGTGTTCAATTTTGTCTCCTTTTACTATTCCGACACTTTGTTTTCTATAAATGCCAGGATTTTCAATCAGTCCATTCATTAATTCTAAATGTACTTTTAAAAAACTTACTTCAGAATGAAATTTAAAAAAATTTAATTTTTCGTAAACTTTAATGGCATTTAAAACTTCTAAAACATCTTTCTTTGGACCAATTATCCTTTTGTTTGCTATTAAAGCAGTAATTTGTTCCTCTGTTAATGTATTTCCTTCAATCTGCAAAGAAGAATAAATTGTTTTTATTCTGTTTTGTTTGCGAAGTTGGGGAGATTGTTTGTTTAAATAATTTGCATTTACTGCGCCAAGTTTTTCAGAAATTGAAGTAATTAATTTTAAAATCTTCGGGGTGATATCGTAAGGCGGTTTCATTGATACTATCATTTGATAGTATCAAAAATAGCTTTTTATCATTAAATATCCAAAAAAATACCATAATTTCTAATTTCTAAAATCAGATTTCTAAAATATAAAATCTTTACTATCTTTACCAATTAATTTATTTATGAATATTAAGTTGCATTTCGCAACAATCAATATATACTATGGCTTGTTCAAGTTGTTCAACTTCTGATGGTGGTGCACCAAAAGGTTGCAAAAATAATGGCACTTGCGGTACTGATAGCTGCAACAAATTAACAGTTTTTGACTGGCTCTCGAACATGAGTTTGTCTAATGGCGAGGCTCCTTTTGATTGTGTCGAAATCCGTTTTAAAAATGGCAGGAAAGAATTTTACCGCAATACCGAAAAATTAACTTTATCGATGGGAGATATTGTTGCTACGGAAGCTTCTCCAGGACATGATATCGGAATTGTTACCCTTACGGGAGAATTAGTAAAAATTCAAATGAAGAAAAAAGGTGTTAATCACACCAGTAAAGATATTTTTAAAATTTACAGAAAAGCTTCACAACGCGACATTGATGTTTGGTCTGCTGCTCGAGACAAAGAAGAACCACTAAAGGTGCGTGCACGAGAATTGGCTATCCAACAAAAACTCGAAATGAAAATTTCGGATATTGAATTTCAAGGTGATGGTTCAAAAGCCACTTTTTATTATACCGCCAACGACAGAATTGATTTTAGACTTTTGATTAAAGAATTTGCTAGAGAATTTAGTGCAAGAATAGAAATGAAACAAGTTGGTCTTCGTCAAGAAGCTGCTCGTTTGGGCGGAATTGGCTCTTGCGGAAGAGAATTGTGTTGTTCAACTTGGTTAACCGATTTTAGAAGTGTCAACACTTCTGCTGCACGTTACCAACAATTGTCGCTTAATCCACAAAAATTAGCTGGGCAATGCGGAAAATTAAAGTGTTGTTTGAATTACGAACTCGATACTTACATGGATGCGTTGAAAGATTTTCCTGATTTTGACACTAAATTATCAACAGAACTAGGGGATGCCATTTGCCAAAAGCAAGATATTTTTAAAGGCTTAATGTGGTTTGCTTACACCAACAATTTTGCCAATTGGCACGTTTTGAAAATTGAACAAGTGAGAGAAATCATTGCCGAAAATAAAGAAAAGCGAAAAGTTGCGTCACTCGAAGATTTTGCCTTAGAAGTTGTTGTAGAGCCACAAAAAGATTTCAATAACGCAATGGGACAAGAAAGTTTGACCCGTTTTGATCAACCAAAACGCAAAAAGAAAAGTAACAAAAAGCGTAAGTCAGGCGAAAATGTGATTGTTGCAAATGGAAATAGTGCACCAAATGGAAATGCTGTTAATAAAAATCCAAATGCCAACCCAAACAAAAACAACAATCCAAATGCGAACAGGAATCCGAACAATCCAAATAGAAATCCAAACAACAAGATTGTGCCCAATCAAAATAAACCAGTAACTGAAAACAAACCAGTTGACA
>CALPKO020000162.1 GCA_943324165.2 Bdellovibrio sp. ZAP7
ATGCTTGTAAGAAGTTTTCTGACGACAAAAGAAACATTGCACGGCTTTGTTCTGAACGGCTTTTGTATGATTTTACAATCATTCGAGTATAATCTTCTTTTAAGACCGCAAGCTCCCGATTAAGTTTATTAATTGACAATTGATTAAGGTACATGTCATTTTTCAACAACTTTGATTGTTTTTCAGTTGTAAAAATTAATTTTTCTCGTAACTTGATTTTTTCAGTTTGTTGCGCAATTACGATAGCAACAGATTTTTGTTTCGAATTTTGACTTTCTAACAAACGTTCTTGTGCACGAATTTCTTCTTGAATTTGTGCTTTTCTTTGTTCTAACTTTTCCTGATCAGTTTGGCTCCAAATAAAAGTTGAAGTCAAAAGAACTATAAGTGTTATTATGTTTTTATACATCATTTATCGTTATTAAGACGTATCAGCCGTTTCAGTTTAAATTCAAATGTAACATTTGTATTTTAAAAAACCTGCGACTTTGCGTCTTTCTGCTAAAAATATTATTCAATCAAAATTTTGTCGTAACCGCCAGGAACGCTGTATGGAAAACTCATCTCCTCATTGAAAGTTGCAGCATTGTATGTGATATTAATATTTGTTTTCTTATCATTTTCAACCGCATCAATAATGATTTCTGATGGTAAATTGGTTGCGGAAAATGTTTTGTATTTCGGATAATTGATTTCTAATTTTCTGTTTTTGTTGCTTTGATTGATTATTTGTTTTTTTATCAAAAAATTGTTTGCTTCAAAATAAAACGTTTTTTCCGTTTCTTTATTTGAATTTTCAATCAATTTGTACCAACTTTCTTCAATTGAAGCTTTGTATTTTTCTTTTTCTAAATTATCTAAAGCTTGTCCAACCAAAAGATTTTGAACCTTATAAAAATCTAAATCTGTTCCCAACCATTTGCTCAAAGTTGAGAAATCACCTTCAAAATATTTGCCATTTATTTTTTCGTAATATTTCACTTCTTTTGGTGTAATTAAGGCTTTTGCCATCGTGATTCCAATAAAACGAATACTAACCAAAATCATTTCATTTTTTTGAATTTTAATTTCAGCCGAAAGATTTTGAGTCTGGCTGTCGTCTTTATAACTAACATCGGCTTTTATATATAGCGTTTTAAAATCTTTTTTTGTTTTATAATGGTTTTCTATGATGGTTTTGGCAGCAATTTCGTCGGTTGCTTTTGCTTCAGAAAGCAATGCTTTTTTTGCTTTACAAGAAACTAATGTTGTTGAGCTGACAGCACAAAACAAAAACGAAAATATCCCAAAGCGAATAAATTTATTCATTAATTTTTTTGTTTTAACAATTTTTCTGCTTTTAAAAAATAAAAATCTTTCTTCTTCAAATCGCCTAATCCGTTGAAAGCTTCGCCCAATTGTATATTGAAATTGATTTCTAAATCTTTATTGTCAACCACATAATCTATTCCGGTTTCTAATACATCTTTGGCGTTTTTAAATTTTTTCAATTGATTGTTCGCCAATCCAGCATAATAATAAAATTGAGGTTGCAGCGGATAAAGTTCCATCATGTTGTTTGCTTTTTTCAAAATCAATTCAAATTGCAACTTTTGAGTGTAACTCTCTAATAACAACAAACTGTTTTCTATTTCAGCGGGATTGTTTTTGTCTTCCATTTCATAAAATAGAATGGCTTTGTCCCACTCTTTTTTTGCTTGATAAAACTTACCTATTTCTTTAGCCACTTTTACGGTTTTATCATCTTTAAAATAGGCAATGGCTTTTTCTAAATCGGAATTATACTGAGGGTTTTTTTGAATAAAAACCAGAAATTCATTTAAAATTCTGTGTCTAATTTTACTATCTATTTTGTTGTTAGCTAATATTTTGTTCATGGCGACAACTGCTTTCGAGCCATCATTATTAGTTAAATAGGTTTTAAAAAGACTCACTTGTGACCAATCAGAATTAGGAATTTCGATTTCTAATTTTTTGGTAATCGCTTGCGCTTCGTTATCTTGACCGCTTTTGGTATATAAATTAATCAGCGCATTATAATTGGCTTCTTCCTTTGGATTTTTCTTAATCAAATCTAACAAATTATCGATTTCTGATTTTTGATTTTTTGGATCTGATAATATTTGCGCTTTATATAAATCTCTTTTTTCAGACTTCCCAACATTTTCATTCAAATCATTAATTAAAACTAAGGCTTTGTCAAATTGAAGTGATTTCATGTACAAAGAAATCAAATCTTCTTTGTAACCAGCATCAATTTTTATCAATTTTTCAACAATCACAATCGCTTGATTAAAGTCCTGTGTTTGGTAACAAACATCATACATTCCGTGTAAAAACCATTTGTTTTTTGGGTCTATTGTTGCAGCTTTTTCAAATGAGTCGTAAGCGTTTTTAAAGTCTTTTAAAAACAAATAGTTCTTCCCCATTTCATGCAAGATTACTGCATTATTGGGTTCTAATTTCAAGCATTTTTCTAATGATTCTAGTGCTTTGTCATAATTTTCAATTGCTTTTTGCTTCAAAGATTCAAAAAAAGCACTTTGAAAATCATCTGAAACCAACGCCACATCATCTGGCTCAGGTTGCGCGAAAAGCGAATTTGAGTTTAGAATAAAAAGCGTTAAAAAAAAGACAATTGTTTTTTTCATGTTTATTTTGTGTTTAGCATCCATGTCTCGGTTGAACCTTGACAAAGTTTTAAAACCTATTTAAAATAAATTTTTAAATTATTCTAAAACAGAATAATCTCCAATGCTAATGCTCGTGAAATTACCATCAAAACTAGCATGACTTCCTATCATTGCGTTGTCTAAATTGGCATTTTTAATGTGCGAATTGTTTTGAACTAAACTGTTTTTTATCGTTGAATTTATTACATGACAACCATTCCCTAACGACACATTTGGACCAACAGTTGCGTTGATCAAAATTACATTTTCTCCGATATAACAAGGTTGGATTACAGTGGAATTTTCATTTTTTATATTCCGATCTACCAAATTTTCGCCATCATTATGTAAAAATCCTAACAAACGAGCATTGGTTTCGACCGTTACGTTTTTGTTACCGCAATCCATCCATTCGTCTACTTTTCCTGGGACGAATTTCATACCTTTTACTTTCATGTTTTCTAAAGCGTCTGTCAATTGGTATTCTCCACCTTTAACAACCTTATTATCTAACAAATATTGTAGTTCAGCATGCAAAGTTTCGCCAGATTTGAAATAATAAATTCCGATAATCGCCAAATCTGAAACAAAATGCTTTGGTTTTTCAACAAAATCAACAATTTGATTGTTTTCATTCAATTGAACTACTCCAAAAGCACTTGGATCTTCCACTTGTTTTACCCAAATAACGCTGTCAGCAGAAGTGTCTAAAGTAAAATCAGCGCGAAAAAGTGTATCTGCATAAGCCACAACAATTGGTCCAGACATACTTTCTTTTGCACATAAAATTGCATGTGCCGTTCCGAGTGCTTCATTTTGATAGCAAATCGTTCCTTTTGAACCCAGTTTTTCAGCAATTGCAATTAAATCTTCTTCTACTTTCTTCCCAAAATCCTTGTGAATGATAAAAGCAATTTCTTCGATTTTTTGATTGATTACGCCCGCAATGTCTTCGACCAATCTGTGAACTATTGGTTTTCCCGCAATTGGAATTAATGGTTTTGGAACTGTTAAGGTGTGTGGTCTTAATCTGGAGCCGCGACCAGCCATTGGTACAATTATTTTCATGTTTAAAATTTTTTAATATAAGTAATATTTATTTAAATCAGGTCTTCGGGATGCTGGCATCTCTAAAAAAGCAAAAAGCAAGAACTACTTTGTTCCTGTGCTTCCGAAACCGCCTTCGCCGCGAGATGTGGCAGATAATTCCTGCACTTCTATCCACTCGGCTCTTTCGTGTTTTGCAATAATCAATTGCGCAATTCTTTCGCCATTTTCGATAATAAAAGGCTCATTCGACAAATTTACTAAAATCACACCGATTTCTCCGCGATAATCGGCATCGATTGTACCTGGTGAATTCAAAACGGTTATTCCTTTTTTTGCAGCCAATCCGCTTCTTGGTCGAACTTGCGCTTCAAAACCCAAGGGTAATTCTATAAAAAGGCCAGTTTTTACAATTGTTCTTTCCAATGAATGCAGTACAATTTTTGAAGTTAAATTCGCTCTCAAATCCATTCCTGCTGAAGCAATGGTTTCATAATTTGGCAATTCGTGTTGCGATTTGTTGATGATTTTTACGGTCATTTGATGCTAATATTATGTTTTTTTACGGTTTAAAATTCTTATCAGTGTTTGTTTTTCATTATAATAAATAAAATACAAAAACACGATTAACAAACTTATTTTCAAATAATAATTATGCCTTAATGAAGGTACATAGAATGAAATTGCCGAAAACAAAATTGTTATGCCCAAATAACCAAAAATTTTATTGATTTCATAAGGAATTGGATAACTTTTTTGACCCAATTTATAGGAAATTAACATCATACTTCCGTAAGCTGCTATTGTCGCAATTGCTGAACCATAATAACTCATTGTTGGTATAAGTAAAAAATTTAAAATCAAAGTAATAACTGCGCCAATGATGGAAATATAAGCGCCTATTTTGGTCTTGTCAATTAATTTGTACCAAACCGATAAATTGGTGTAAATGCCTAGAAAAAAATTGGCTAAAACAATCAATGGCACCACTTTCATCGCATCCCAATAGTCCGGATTTGGCACTAAAATATGTTTTAGTAAGTCCGCAAAAACAATTACGCCCAAACATATAAAAGAGCCAAAAATTACAAAATACTTAGTGATTGTGGCATAGGTCTGTTGCGCATTCTCATTGCTGGCATGACTAAA
>CALPKO020000163.1 GCA_943324165.2 Bdellovibrio sp. ZAP7
CATCATTTAAAAATTGCTTTATTCCTTAATTTAGAATTAAAGTTAAAAAGCGAATAATTTTATAATTACTTTCAAATTTTACATAAAAAAAGCGAGATTTTTATCTCGCTTAATTAATTTATTTTATTGTTGTAGCTACTCTACCGTAACCGATTTTGCTAAATTTCTTGGCTGGTCTACATTACAACCCCTCATTACCGCGATGTGATAAGATAACAATTGAAGTGGAATTGTAGTCAACAAAGGAGAAAGGGCGTCAATTGTTTCAGGAATTTCTATTACATAATCTGCTAAATCCCTTACTTGCGTGTCGCCTTTTGTTACAACCGCAATAATTCTTCCGCTTCTTGATTTAATTTCTTGAATGTTACTTACCACTTTATCGTAATGTCCATGTTTTGGTGCAATTACAATTACAGGCATGTGCTCGTCAATTAGTGCAATTGGACCGTGTTTCATTTCTGCTGCAGGATAACCTTCTGCGTGAATGTAGGATATTTCTTTAAGTTTTAACGCACCTTCTAAAGCAACAGGAAAATTATAACCCCTTCCTAAGTACAAACAATTTGGGGCATCTTTAAATTCAGCTGCAATTTCTTTGGCTTTATCATTGGTTAATAATGCTTCGGCAACTTTTTCCGGAATTAACTCTAATTCTTGCAAATAACGATGAAAATTGGAATTTGATATAGTGCCCTTTGCTTTTGCTAAGCGCAAAGCAATTAATGTCAAAACTGTAATTTGCGTTGTAAACGCTTTTGTAGAAGCGACGCCAATTTCTGGCCCAGCATGTGTATATGCACCAGCGTGGGTTTCTCTTGAAATAGATGAACCTACTACGTTGCAAACCCCAAAAACAAACGCTCCTTTTTCTTTAGCTAATTTTATCGCAGCTAAAGTATCTGCAGTTTCTCCTGATTGTGAAATAGGAATAACAATATCACCATTGTTGATGATTGGATTTCTATATCTAAATTCTGAAGCATATTCTACTTCTACAGGAATTCTTGTAAATTCTTCGAAAATATATTCGGCCACCAAACCTGCATGCCATGAAGTTCCGCAAGCAACAATCAGAATTCGTTGCGCGTTCATAAATTTCTCGAGATTGTCTTCAATGCCAGCCATTTGAATTAGACCTTGATTGGCATGTAATCTTCCACGATAGGTGTCTCTAATTACGTTGGGTTGTTCGTAAATTTCTTTCAACATAAAGTGATCATAACCACCTTTTTCAATTTGCTCAAGGTTCATTTGCAATTCTTGAATATATGGGTCTACTAAAGAATCGTCTTTTATTTTTCTAATTTTTAATGGTTTGTGAATGCGAACAATGGCCATTTCTTCATCTTCTAAATAAATCGCATTTGAAGTATATTCTATAAATGGAGAGGCATCAGACGCAATAAAATACTCGTTTTCACCAACACCAATTGCCAAAGGGCTTCCAAGTCTTGCTACAACAATTTCATTTGGTTTTTTGGTATCAAAAACACAAATTGCATAAGCTCCGACCACCTGATTAAGCGCAACTTGAACTGCTTTTCCTAATTTAAGCTTTTCCTTTTTTTGAACTTCTTCAATCAAATTGACCAAAACTTCTGTATCGGTATCTGAATGAAAATGATAACCTCTTTTGATTAATTCTTTTTTTAATGGCTCGTAGTTTTCAATAATCCCGTTATGGATAATTGCAAGTTCACCAGAATTAGATAAATGTGGATGAGAATTTACATCGTTTGGAACACCATGAGTTGCCCAACGTGTATGGCCCATTCCTATAAATCCTGAAGTAGAGATGGATTCTGATTTTAATTCTAAATCGGAAACTTTTCCTTTTGTTTTCGATAATTTTAGCTCATTATCATCAAAAACCATAACTCCAGCACTGTCGTATCCTCTGTATTCTAATCTTTTTAATCCTTTTATAACCAAAGGATAAGCTTCTCTAAATCCGATATAACCAACTATTCCACACATATTTATAATTAATTAAGTTTAGTATAATATATTTCTAATTTCATTCTGTACTTATATTCTTTCTCGCTAAAAGGATAATTGCTTCCATATAAAATGGTCCCTAATGGATTCAACACATTCGACAAAGGTACTCTGTCGATTGCTGTTGGCGAAGTCGTATTTTTTAACTTTGCATTTGACGTAATCAAAATAGATTCTGAAACTGCCAAACCTAAACGGACATTGGTTGAATCTTTGCTAATTAGGTTGCGAATGTGATTGGTGATTCTGATTTTGTATTTTATACCACGTCCACCAACGACATCTTCTTTTTCAAGGATTCCTCCGTGAATAACTTTATTTAATTTTGAATCTTTGTTAGTACTGAAATCCGTAACATAATCTAACACAGGTCGGTGATTTTTTAAATCGTATAAGTAAATTCTATTTGGCTCTATTGCCGAAGCCATAGCCGTTTTATCAACATAAAAAACAAGATTTGCTTCGTTAACTAGCCATCCTTTTTGCTTTAAATCAGACAGTTCGTTTGGTTTTCCGAACAAATCTATTATTGCAATCGAACCTTCTGCTCCACCTTTCAAATTCAATTTTTTGTCACCTGCAACTGGGTTTGGACTTGAAATTGCACTGGCATAATCATTAGAATTAGTTTGCTCTAATAAATTTACTGTATTTCCAGCAAGGTTTATTACAAAAGTTTTTAAAACATATTGTGGAACTGATGGAGTAGTAGGATCTGAATCATCATCAAACGTTATTGGATCTTTTGTACCGGGTTTTAAACCAGCATATTGTTTATAAGTTATCGTTATGTTTCCTGCACCAAAATTTAATTTCATTAATCTGCCATTGGGAGCATCTTCTATTTGAAAATACAACCCTTTCATATAATCTTTAAAACTCCCGTTGCTAATTAATTTGTCATTTGAAGCAAGGAATATTTTATTATAAAAATAAGTAGAGTCTAATTTTAGACGCATTCTTGGCGATAAGCGAGTTTCAATATCTGTTGTTGGTTCCAGCGCATTGTCTCTCTTATAAACTTTTACTTCTGTTGGATCAGGAACAAATTCTGTGTTTTGCTTTTTATCTTCGGAGTTATTTAATGGTTGACCAATTTTGTTGTTATTAAAAAGATTGTCTTGGTTGTTGTAATATTTTTGAGCGTCTTGCGCATTGGTTGAGGCATCGTAATCTTGAATATGATAACCCGATTCATAAACTCTTAGGTTCATTTTTTGGTCACCATAAATAGAATCTAATTTGTAAATACCTGTTCCATCTGTTTCGGTAGAAGTTTTTGTACTAAAATAGGGAATGTTTAAATAAACATCCATAATTTCAGGTTTCAAATCAAAATTAAATGCTGGATTTTGTGAACCAGATGCTAAAGTCAATTGCGTTACAAAATTGGCTTTTGTTTTTCCAAAAACAGGATTGGCGTAAACACCAAGTTGATTAATTGGTAAATTGTTAGTTTGCACCACACCTGTTGGCTGAACAAACGCAACTGCGCTAGAAAGCGTGTCTAATTCAAAACCAAAATGGTTATCGTCGATTATATTTGCTCCAATCGTATTAAAATCTTTATCACAAGAAGCAAAAAAGAGCGTAATTAAAAAGAAAGAAATGATCGATTTTAAAATGCTTATTTTATTCATATTGTTTGCAAAAATTTAATTTTAAAGGACTTCGTTTTTGTAGAAATTAGTATAGATTTCTGCAAATTTATCTTTCGGAGCGAAATTTAAAAAAGGTTTTCCTGAAGATGTAATAAATTTTGTTAAATTATCTGAAAGCGACTCTGATGCAATAATTACAGCATCTGAATGATTAATAGAAGTTTTAATGATGTTTTCGTAATTTGGATT
The DNA here is from genome assembly GCA_943324165.2 of Bdellovibrio sp. ZAP7. GTDB lineage: Bacteria > Bacteroidota > Bacteroidia > Flavobacteriales > Flavobacteriaceae > Flavobacterium. The sequence goes on from CALPKO020000163.1 coordinate 3,852, forward strand.
TTCTAGTTCTGAAATGGCTGTTAAAGGAATTCCATCGAATTTAATTTTATTAATTAGTTCAGGATTCAAACTCTCATCAAAAGACTGGCTGTAAATTGAAGAAACTATTTTTGTGTTCTCAAACAATGCTTCATCTTTATAAAAATGCTTCATGTAAATTGGCAACAAAGCCGCCATCCATCCATGAACATGTATAATATCGGGAACCCAATTTAATTTTTTTACCGTTTCAACAACACCTTTGGCAAAAAATATGGCTCTTTCGTCATTGTCAGGATATAAAACTCCTTCTTCGTCGGCAAAAGTAGCTTTGCGTTTAAAATACTCGTCATTATCTATAAAATACACTTGAATTCTTTCTTTAGGAATGGAAGCTACTTTTATAATCAAAGGCATATCTAAATCGTTTACCACTAAATTCATTCCAGAAAGGCGAATAACTTCGTGCAATTGATGTCTTCTTTCATTAATATTTCCATATCTTGGCATAAATATTCTAATCTGTCCGCCTTGATCGTTGACCATCTTTGGAACATCATAAGACATTGAAGAAACTTCATTTTCAGCTAGATAGGGCACCACTTCAGATGATACGAATAATATCCTCTTGTCCTCCATATTTTTTGTACTTTGTTTATTGACAATAATTAACGCGCAAAATTACAAAAATTTAGTGAGTTATTGCCTAAAATCTTAAGTTTGCATTTTAATTGACCCATCTACGTATGTTAATTTTCACAAATCAAGCTGCTTTACTAGAGTACTTAAAGCCATTTTATACTCAAAAGATATCCATCGGTCTTGTTCCCACAATGGGCGCTTTACACGAAGGACATCTTTCGCTGCTTCAAAATTCAATAAATGAGAATAAACTTAC
>CALPKO020000164.1 GCA_943324165.2 Bdellovibrio sp. ZAP7
AATCTAGTGTTGTTAAACTGATTTTTCTTCCAAAACCACATCATGACAAACCCAAATAAAGCACCGCCAACGTGAGCAAAATGAGCTACATTGCCATCTCCAAAAATTGAAAAACCCGTTACACCCGAAAACAAATCTATACCCACCAAAACCGGAACAAAATACTTTGCTTTTACCGGAACGGGAATAAACATTAATGCCAATTCAGCATTAGGAAACATGAAAGCGAAAGCGACAATTATGCCGTAAATTGCTCCTGATGCACCCACAGCAGTGCCCATATAAGAACCTAAAAGACTTTTAAAATCAGTTGCTGTTAAAATTTCTTGCCATTTTGTATTGAATTTTCCTTCATGTAAGATAGATAAAACTTCCGATTTTGGAAATCCAGCTTCAACTAAACCGTTCAAAGCACCGTGAAAAAAATATAGATTGGCTAAACTCTGCACCACAGCAGCACCTAATCCACAAGAAATATAAAAAAACAAGAATTTTTTTCCACCCCAAAAATGTTCTAAAGCCGACCCAAAAGAATACAATCCAAACATATTGAACAAAATGTGCGATAAATTCGGCATTGGCGCGTGCATAAACATGTGCGTTAACGGCTGCCAAAACCTGAAATCTGGGTTTTCAAAGTAGTACAAAGCAAACATTTTGTAGGCTTGGTCGCCGATAAGTTGTGAGCCAATATAAAAGATTACATTGATAATCAATAATTGCTTAACCACTGGTGTGATATTCATCATATTGCAAATTTTTTGTCTAAATCTTCCACACGCATCGTGATGAAAGTGGGTTTTTGAAAAGGGGAAACATTAGGGTCTTTGCAAGCAAAAAGTCCGTTTACTAAATTCTCTTGTTCTTTTTCGGTTAAATAAGTGCCTGTTTTTACAGCTAAACTTTTCGCCATCGATTTGGCGATACTGTCATTTTGACTAAAACTCGAATCTGGAATTCCGTCTTGCAAATCGCTTATCAATTGTTCTAAAACAATCGAAGCTTCACTTTCAGAAATGTTGATTGGCAAGCCAGAAATTACTAAATGATCTTGGTGCACTTCTTCAAAAACGAAACCCGTGTTGATAAGCGCAATTTTTAATTCACCAATTAATTCAATTTCACTGGTAGAAAAATACAAATTCAGCGGAAATAAAAGTTGTTGACTTGCCGCTTGCTTTACCGTCATGCTGGTCAAAAATTGTTCATATAAAATCCGTTGGTGTGCCCTTTGCTGGTCAACGATTACCATTCCAGATTTTATCGGATTGACGATGTATTTTTTATGAATTTGATAGGTTTTATTAACCACTTGTTCTACTTCATTGTCAGAAAATAAAGAAGAAGTAACGGTTTCACTTTCAAAATGATCTTGTTCATTATCTGTGATGTTTGCCGTATCATTTTTTAAACCAACATATAAACTTTCCCAATTTGCAGTTGCTGGTTTTTTGTACGATTCATATTGTTTGTTTGGCTTTTCATCATTAAATGGATTAAAATTGCCATTGAATTGAATAGTTGGCGTAGCAGCTTCTGAATTTTTCAAATGATAGGGAATGTCTAAATTTGAATCCCTATCAAAATCTAAAATTGGAGCAATATTAAACTGTCCCAAACTGTGTTTTACGGTCGATCTTAATATGGCATAAAGCGCATGTTCATCGTCGAACTTTATTTCTGTTTTCGTCGGATGAATATTAATATCGATGGTGTTTGGTGGAACATCAAGGTATAAAAAGTAGCTTGGTTGAGCACCAACTGGCAACAAACCTTCATAAGCGGCCATCACCGCGTGGTGCAAATAACCACTTTTTATGTAGCGGTTGTTCACAAAAAAGAACTGTTCGCCACGGTTTTTTTTAGCAAACTCGGGTTTACTCACAAAACCTTTTACCGTTACAATGTCAGTGATTTCTTCAACAGGAACTAATTTTTCGTTTGTTTTACCCGAAAAAATATTTACAATCCGTTGTCGTAGATTGGATTGTGGCAAATTAAACATTTCGCTTCCATTGTGGTAAAACGTAAAATAAATATTTGGGTGTGCCAAAGCGACACGGTGAAATTCATCTACAATATGGCGGTGTTCAACAATTTCTGATTTCAAAAAATTGCGCCTTGCTGGAATATTAAAAAACAGATTTTTTACCGAGAAAGAGGTTCCTTTTGGTAAAACCGCAACATCTTGATTGGTAAATTTACTTCCTTCAACGATGATGTGGGTGCCTAATTCTTCTTGGTCTTGTTTAGTTTTAAGCTCAACATGCGCAATGGCTGCAATAGAAGCCAAAGCTTCTCCTCTAAAACCTTTTGTATGCAAAGAAAACAAATCTTCTGCTTGTCGAATTTTCGAGGTTGCATGTCTTTCGAAACACAAACGGGCATCGGTAACGCTCATTCCCAAACCATTATCAATTACCTGAACCAATGATTTCCCAGCATCTTTAATGATCAATTTAATGTCAGAAGCTTTGGCGTCAACAGCATTTTCTAAAAGCTCTTTAACGACAGAAGCTGGTCTTTGCACTACTTCGCCTGCAGCAATTTGATTGGCAACATGATCTGGAAGTAGTTGAATGATACTCGACATTTGAAAAGTTTTGTTTTTTAGATTTTGTACGTTTGCCACAAATTTACTGAAATTAGATTGGCTTAAAAAATTAAAAGTTTCTTAAAATAACAAAACCTACTTTTCGTAATAAAAAGTAGGTTTTGGAAAAAACTTAAATCTAAATTATTTTTTTGTCAAAAGCGAACTTATTTTTGCTCTTAATTCATCACCACGTAAATCTCTCGCAATTATATTTCCTTGTTCATCTAAAATGAAGGTAGCAGGAATGCTTTTAATATTGTATAAAACTGCAATCGGATCTTCCCAAAATTTAAGGTTTGAAACGTGCGTCCAAGTCAAGTTGTCTTTTGCAATCGCTTCTTTCCATTTAGCACCATCTTTGTCTAAAGAAACGCTAATTATATTCAATCCTTTATCGTGAAAATCTTTGTAAACGCTCACTACATTTGGATTTTCTTTTCTGCAAGGTCCACACCAAGAAGCCCAAAAATCGATAATGGTTACTTTTCCTAAAGATTCTTTCAATGAAACTACTTTTCCATCAGGATTTGGAGCAGAAAAAGCAGGCGCTTCATTTCCTTGAGTTAAAGATTTGAAATTACCAATTTTCTTTTCTACTAATTTTGCAGCTTTTGTGGATTTTAGAGAGGCGTCTAAAAGCGCATAGGTTTTTTTGATTTTTTGGATATCAACTTCAGGAGCGTTGAACATGTTGTCTACAAACAAAACTGATAAAAATGATTTTGGATGTGTCTCAGGAAAACCAGTTGTCAACGCAATCATTTCGTCTTGGAATTTGTTGAATTCTTTCATTAAACCGTTAATGACAACAGTGTCTTTTTTGGTTTGAGCTGCAGTCATTTTTTCGGTGTTTGCTTTTTGAAAAGCCATCATTTTCGATTGCACTTTCATTGCTGCAACATTGAAGTTTTGAAGTTCAATATTGTTTTGAGTTCCACCAATTTTACTTTTTTGAAGACTGTCTTTGTCTATCGCAACACTAATTTTCCCGTTTTCTAAAATCAAGGCAATCTTTCCTTGTACTTTTTCAAGTTCAATAAAATGAATAGCAGGTTCAGTAGCAATTCCTTTAAACGAAAATTTTCCATCTAGGATTGTAACACTGTCGATTGTAACAGTTCCTTTGGTTTCATCTTGTTTTTGAAGTAAAACTTTTTTTCCATTCTCAACTCCAGTTGCGGTTCCAGAAATGGTGAAATTGTTATCAATTATTGTTTTGAAAGAAAACAATCCAATTGCAACAAAAAGAATCAATAATAGCCTTTTCATTTTTTTTCTATTTTTAAATTAAGCTCCAGCTAAAAGAGAAGCAACTTTGGCTTTCAATTCTTCGCCACGCAAATCTTTAGCAATTATTTTTCCGCTTGCATCTAACAAAAATGTTGCAGGAATGCTTTGTACATTGTATTGCTTCGCGATTGGGTCTTGCCACCATTTTAAGTTTGAAACTTCAGGCCATGTCAAACCGTCTTTTGCAATTGCTTCTTTCCACTTATCACCTTCACCTTCTTTATCTAAAGAAACACCAATGATATTCAAACCTTTAGCATGAAATTCATTGTACAATGCTACTACATTTGGATTTTCTTGACGACATGGTCCACACCAAGAGGCCCAAAAATCGATAATCGTAACTTTTCCTAAACTTTCTTTCAAAGAAACCATTTTTCCGTTTACATCTGGCGCAGAAAATGCTGGTGCAACGCTTCCAACAGTAGTTGAAGTTAACGCATCAAGACTTTTTTTGATTTTCTTAGCTGCTTTCGTAGCTTTTAAAGATGGATCTAAACTTTCGTATATTTTTTTAAGTTTAACTTGATCAGCATTTGGCTGACTCATAAATTGCTCTAAAAACAACAATGACAAATAAGATTTTGGTTTTTTCTCCATGTGATCCATCGAGATTTTTTCAAATTCTTTTTGATAAGTACTATTTTCTTTCATCAATGCATTGATGGTTACCGTATCGCTTTTAGATTGCGCTTCTTGGTATTTTGCCATATTTGCTTTTTGGAATGCCATCATTCTGGTTTGAATTTTTTGGCTTTCTTTTGTATAATCGGACAATTGGTCGTTGCTATACGTTCCGCCAACAGTACTTTTTGCAATGGTATCTTTGCGGATTTTTACC
>CALPKO020000165.1 GCA_943324165.2 Bdellovibrio sp. ZAP7
ATCGATTCGTATTTTGAAATCGATAGGTTGTAGTCTTCCTCTTCTTCTTCGCTTAAATACATATACCGTGTTTAAAAACTTATTTAAAAGTAAGAATTTTAATATTTTATTAAATTTTATTTTAGAATTGTTTTGAACAATTTAATTAACAAATTCTACTGCTGGAATTGCCATTTTTAGCTCATTCATCGCTTCTAAAATTATCTCGCAACCTTCTTTTATTTCATTTTCAGAAACAGTAAGTGGAGGTGTTATTCTGATTGCGCAACCTTCAAACAACAACCAAAAAAGAATTAAACCTTTGTCTTGGCATTTGAAAATAATTTGGTTGGTAATTTCGGCACTTTCAGTCATTATCGCCAGCATCAAACCTTCGCCTCGAATTTCTTTTATCAAAGGATGTACCAAAAGCGTTCGAAAGAGTTTTTCTTTCACTAAAGTTTGTTCCATGATATCTGTTTGCGTCAATTCTTCAAGAGTTGCTAAACATGCTGCCGCAATGACAGGATGACCGCCAAAAGTGGTAATGTGTCCAAGTTTTGGATTATCGCTCAACAAATCCATTTTTTCTGCTGATGCAGTAAAGGCACCAACTGGCATTCCACCGCCCATTCCTTTCCCCATTATAATTACATCCGGAACAACATCATAATTTTGAAACCCGAACAGTCTTCCTGTTCGTCCAAAACCAGGTTGAATTTCGTCTAAAATCATCATTGCACCAACTTCGGTGCAGCGCGCACGCACTTTTTTAAGAAAATCGTTGTTTGGTTGAATAAATCCAGCACCACCTTGAATAGTTTCTAGAATTATGCCCGCCGTTTTTGTGGTAATTTTTTCTAAATCATCTTCATTATTGAAAGTAATAAAATCAACATCCGGAATTAGCGGACGAAAAACCTGTTTGCGTTCTTCAAATCCCATCACACTCATTGAACCCATCGTATTACCATGATAAGCATTAAAACATGAAATCAATTGACTTCGTCCAGTTACTCTTCGCGCCAATTTTAAAGCGCCTTCACAAGCTTCTGTCCCTGAATTGACTAAATAAGTTTTGTTGAGGCTTTCGGGTAAAAAAGAAGCCAATAGTTTGCAATATTCAACTGCGGGATTTTGTGCATATTCTCCATAAACCATCACATGTGAATACCTATCCAATTGATTTTTAATGGCATCGTTTACTTTTTTCGGTTGATGACCCAAAGTACACGCAGAAACACCAGCCACAAAATCTAAGTATTTTTTTCCGTCGCAACTGTAAATATAAGAACCTAAAGCATAGGAAACTTGCATCCCTAAAGGATAAGGAGAAGTTTGTGCTTGGTATTTTAAAAAATCTGAATTCATTTATTTTTTTATTAAAACATAAAAGCAGTAAAGCAACTTATTTGTTCTTTTTTGCCTTAATCATAGCTTCTAGCATGTCCCACATTTCCTCTGGAATCGCTTCCAAAAGGTTAAATTGTCCAGCACCCTTTAGCCATTCACCACCATCAATTACAATAACTTCACCATTAATGTATGCTGAAAAATCAGAAACTAAATACGCTGCGAGATTGGCCAATTCTTGATGGTCGCCAACTCTTTTGAGTGGCACTTTTTTCGACATATCAAATTTTTCAGCCAAATCGCCAGGCAATAATCTGTCCCAAGCTCCTTTTGTAGGAAATGGTCCTGGTGCAATTGCATTGGTGCGAATGCCATATTTTGCCCATTCAACAGCCAAACTTCTGGTCATCGCTAAAACACCCGCTTTTGCCGTAGCACTAGGCACAACGTAAGCAGAGCCAGTCCAAGCATAAGTTGTAACTATATTTAAGACATTTGTATTGGTTTGTTTGGTTTCAATCCAATGTTTTCCAAAAGCCAAAGTGCAATTTTTAGAACCTTTCAAAACAATATCAATTACCGTATCAAAGGCATTGGCCGATAATCTTTCGGTTGGTGAAATGAAATTTCCTGCTGCATTATTTAACAAGACATCTACTTTCCCAAGCTTTTTTAAAACTTCCGCCAACATATTTTCGACTTGGTCGTAAAAACGAACATCACATTGAACTGGCAAACATTCTCCACCTGTTTCTAATGATAATTCTACGGCGGTTTTTTCTAATTTTTCTAAATCTCGAGATGAAATAGCGACTTTTGCGCCCAACTCTAAAAAGTACTTGGTCATTGCTTTTCCAAGACCGCTTCCTCCTCCGGTTACTACAATTACTTTGTCTTCAAGGGCATTATCACGAAGCATTTTTGCTGAAAAATTCATATTATATTTTTTAAGTAGATTGTATTTCAATAAATATATTAATCAGTTGTTACTGAGTTTCCTAAATCTAATAATGCTTGTTTATCTAAAATTCCTTGGCCTGTTGGTGGTGCTGGTGGATTTTGGTTTTGTAAAACAATATATTTTCCATTTAAAGGTGTTGCATTTAAAAGTTTATTTAATAGATAATTAATGGATTCGCTCGGCAAAGCATTGTCTGAAAATTGAAGATAAGTAGAACCAGGAACAACATTAATTTGATTCAAAACTGGTAAATCTACTTGACTAAGTTGGGGATTATTACTAATTAAAAATTGACCTGCACTTGTTAAAGATGGAAAATTAACATTTGTAAGTAATGGACTTCCCACAACATAAATTACATCGAAAGTAGTTAAAGCTGGAAATGTCATTTGAGTTAAAGCAGTTGTTCCGATACTTAAATTATTAGAACTTGAAAACAAAGGTAAATCCAAAATTGTCAAACTCGGCCCTGTTAAATTAAAATCACCATTCAAATAAGAAGGTAAAGACAAGCTGTTCATTACATTTGAGGATATTATCAGATAACCGTCGGAATAAGCATTTAAATTTATATACCCCAATTGTTCTACATTCAAATTTAATTGTCCGTCAATTAAATTACTTAAATTGAGTGATATCAATGATGGTAAAATAAATTCTAATGAATTTGCATGAGCTAATGAATTCATGCTAAATGAAGTTAACGCATCGCTAAAAACGCGAATATTAAAACAACTTGTCATATTCCCAAGATCTAAACTTGTCAAAGCTTGATTTCCATTAATGGCAATGTTTCCGTTCGAAGTCAAAAGTTGCGGAAAAGAAACAGACTCCAAGGCCAAATTATTGTTAATGCCAATTCCGCTCGAAGTTCTTGTTTTTGTTAAACTTGGAAAAGATATGTTAGTCAAAACCGAATTGTTGTTAATTTCTAAAGCCTTTGATACAAAACTATATAAAGGAAAATCAATCGAAGTTAAAGCAGGATTTCCTATGATAAAACAATCATTGTAAATCGATTTTAACTGAGGCATTGACAAAGAAATTAAAGCTGCATTTTCAGTAACTTTTAATTCTAACAATTTTTTGAACATACTCAAATCAATCGTTGTCAATGCCGTTGTATTGTCAATAATCAAGTTTTCAGTATTGTTGCCAAATTCTGTTGCTATTTGCGTAGCGGCTTCGCTATCCGTGATATCTCCGGTCAAAACGATTGTAGATTTACCCGGATTTTGACTGTTCGAAGCATACAAAGAATAAGGAACACTCAACAATTGTCCCACACCAGAAATGGTATAATTTGAACCGCCGTTTGGATCAGTTTCTGTTTTCAGGAAGTAAATTCCCGTAGCCCAATTGATAGCTGAAAAAGTACCTAAAACAGGTGTTCCGCCACCCACTTCAATGCTTAAAAGTCCATTTTCATTAGTAGTGTTGGTTTGTGTTTCTTCATAAACTACCGTTCCAGTTGGGCCGTCTTTCACAACGCTTATTTTTAGACCAACAAGCGTATTTACAAGTAAAGTTCCTTCGGAATTCCTTATCACTGATTGATAACTCATTTTTTGCGGAGCTTGAGCTAAGGCAGTAATAATTGATGCGAAAAGAAAGCAAAAAGTGGCAATTGTATTTTTAAAAATATGCATTATTTCGATTTTATTTTTTAATGATTTTGAAAGTTTTAAACAACTGATTTTCTGAAGATACTTTCAGTAAATAAATCCCCTTATCAAAATTTTTTAAATTTATTATTGTTTCTTTATCGGCTATTTTCTGCGAATCAGAAAGTGATTTTCCATTTAGATCAAACAACTGGTAAAATAAAATTGCTTTGTTTTCGCCAATTTTTAATCGAAGTTCATCCGCAGTAGGATTTGGAAAAACGTTCATTTCTAATGCAATATTTTCGAAATTTGATTTTCCTAAAGTCATAATTTCATAGGGTTGCTGAACACCATCACTAACGATGTTTCCGTTTGGGCTTTTATAAGAAATTTGCCCAACAGAAAAACTTGCTGTTCCGCCCGTTCCAGTTGCTTTCCCACCTGTTGCAACAATGCTTTTTTGAGGATAAGTTGTTGAAAATGAAAATAATATTAAAAGAAAAAATAGCTTTATTTGAAGTGTTTTCATGGTTTTTATAAAATGCAAATTTACTAAAAATTGCTCGATATTATCGAAATATAAAAATAAGAGACAATCACTTCTTTTTTCGCTTATTTTTGTAAAAAAAATCTAGCTTGGAATCAAAAGTTTTCCTCATAACGCCACCTTTCACTCAACTCAACACACCTTATCCGGCAACGGCGTATATTAAAGGTTTTTTGAACACTAAAAATATATCCGCAACTCAAGCCGATTTAGGAATTGAAGTGATTTTAAAATTGTTTTCAAAAAAAGGTCTTCAAGATTTATTTGAA
>CALPKO020000166.1 GCA_943324165.2 Bdellovibrio sp. ZAP7
ACAAATCATAGGTTCTTTTTGAACGTACAATTCATGTTCGATTTCCTGAATTGGTTCTTCGGGAGCTGGTTCGTGGTTTGGGAAAAGGTTTTTTAGTTGGTCTTGTAAATCCATAATTTTTTTTGAACGTGGATTAAACGAATTTGCTTGCGCAAAGACGCGGATTAAAACAGATTTCTTTTACTTTTTTTTATAGTCAGTTTTTTTTGAACTCGGATTAAACGAATTTGCTTGCGCAAAGACGCGGATTAAAACAGATTTCTTTTACTTTTTTTTATAGTCAGTTTTTTTTGAACGCGGATTAAAACTAATTTTTTCTTGCTTTTCTTTTATTCTCAAATATTTTTCTTTTGAATTCTGGTTTTTTTCCAAAGTTCAAAAGTAGTCCTACTTCACAATCGGTTCCTCGTAAATAGTTTAAAATTTGATTTTCAAAATCTTTGACTATATATTCTGCTGCTTTCAATTCAAGTACAATCAAATCTTCAACTATTAAATCGGCAAAATACTCGCCGACAACATTTTCTTTGTAAAAAACATTAATCCTTTTTTGGGCTTCGACTTTAAATCCTCTCTCTTTTAGTTCAAAGTACATTGCGTTTTGGTAAACTTTTTCTAAGAAACCGTATCCAAGTTGATTATAAACTTCATAAAAAGTTTTTATAATTTTATTCGTCAGTTCTTCATGCAACAATTCCATGATAAAATCTGTTTAATTAGCGATTTTACGAAGTAAATCAGTTTGATCTGCGTCGCATTCTATTTTGAAATTCCAAAAATAAAAATTCCAAATCCCAATAATTTATCAGAATTTGGAAAATAAATTTATTTGTTTTTGAGCATTCTTACTCCCCCTTTGGGGGTTGGGGGGCAACTAAACCCAAATCCACCAATCTTTCATACAAAAATTCTCCTGCAGAAATATCGTCATATTTTTTTGGATTGTCAGCATCGATGCAATTTTCTAATACATCCAAACGCATATCACTCACAGGGTGCATAAAAAACGGAATAGAATAACGCGAAGTTCCCCATAACTCTCTTGGTGGATTAACCACTTGATGAATGGTAGATTTCAGTTTGTTATTCGTGTGTCTCGACAACATATCGCCTACATTTATCACCAATTCGTCTGGTTCTGCCATAGCATCAATCCATTCGCCATCGTGGTTTTGCACTTGCAAACCTTTTCCTTGCGCGCCCATCAAAAGGGTAATCAAGTTGATGTCGCCATGCGCCGCAGCACGGATTGCGTTTTCTGGCTCAGCTGTAATTGGTGGATAGTGAATAGGACGCAAAATCGAGTTGCCTTCTTTGCCATAATTATCAAAGTAAAACTCGTCTAAACCCAAATGTAAAGCCAAAGCGCGAAGCACATAAATGCCTGTTTTTTCTAACATTTGATAAGCTTCTTTTCCCACTTCATTAAACCTTGGAAGCTCTTTTACTTCAACATTATCTGGATATTCACTGGCGTATTTAGAACCTTTATCCACATATTGACCAAAATGCCAAAACTCCTTCAAATCGCCTTCTTTTTTGCCTTTTGCATGTTCTTTTCCAAACGAAACATAGCCTCGTTGACCACCAATACCTGGAATTTCGTAGCTGTATTTTGTTTCCAGCGGCAAGGCGAAGAAGTTCCTAATTTCTCCATACAATTCACCCACCAACTGATCATCTAAAAAATGACCTTTCAATGCCACAAAACCAATTTCTTCAAAAGCTTTTCCGATTTCATTTACAAATTTTTGTTTACGTGCCGGGTCATCCGACAGGAAATCACGCAAGTCAACACTAGGAATGTTTTGCATACTTAAAATATTTTGTTAATAACTTCATTAAGTGTTATTCTTAATGAAAACAAATGTAACTATATTTTTTTATTCTAATTTTTAAAAGTTATCAACATTTCTATTTTCCTTTTTCGAAGCTATTTCCGGCTTTCCGATACAAGTCCTCACAAAACCAGCTATTTTTCTAATCATAAAAAGAGCTTCCTTTGGTCGCTTTTTTATTTCAAAAAAAATTAGCCGTTTTTGCTCCGGGCTTTCCACTGCAATCCGGGCTAAGGCATCAGTAGTTCAAGCACTTTTGTTTTCGTAATTTTCAATTGTAAATCGACAACATTTAAAGTATTTTTGCAAAATGAACTATTTCAATCTTCATACACATAAGGCAACAAATCAACCCGATGTTTTGGAATTGGTGAATCAATATCCCAAAGAATGCGACGCAGCAATTCCTTTTTATTCTATCGGAATTCATCCTTGGCACATTGACGATAATAGTATTGAATTAGAATTGGCAATCATTTCTAATCAACTTCAAGAAAACAATTGTTTGGCAATCGGGGAGTGTGGCCTCGACAAAAGAATTGAAACCAATTTTGATTTGCAAATTTTGGTTTTTGAAAAGCAATTGCTTCTTGCTCAAAAATTTCAAAAGCCGGCAATTATTCATTGCGTGGCGGCTTTTCAAGAAGTTATTGAAATCAAAAAAAGGTTGAAAATTACGGTACCGATGGTTATTCATGGATTTTCTAAAAACGAAGAAATGGCCAAAAGTTTGATTGATAATGGATTTTATCTTTCTTTTGGGAAATATTTAATCCAAAATCCAGCATTAGAAACTGTTTTTAAAACCGTTCCGAATGATAGGTTTTTTCTAGAAACAGACACTATTGAAGAAGGAATTATTAAGGTTTATGAGTTGGCAGCCCAATATAAAAACATCAAAATAACCGAATTACAAAACACAATTAACACCAATTTCAAAACTGTTTTTGGTGCAACAATAACAACGATTTAAAAAACATATACAATGGCAGAATGGACAGAAAGGGCCGAACTTTTATTTAAAAAAGAAGGTTTAGAGAAATTAAAAAACGCAAATATTCTGATTGTTGGCGTTGGCGGTGTTGGCTCTTTTGCAGCTGAATTTATTGCCCGCGCTGGTGTCGGAAAAATCACCATTGTGGATGGTGATGTGGTTGATATCACCAATATCAACAGACAATTACCTGCTTTACATTCAACTGTTGGAAAACCAAAAATAGATGTGGTAGGCGACAGATTGTTGGATATTAATCCCGAATTAACACTCACAAAAATCAAAGAATTTCTTTCGCCTGAACGCGCTTTTGAAATCGTTGACGAACAGTATGATTATGTGATGGATTGCATTGACAGCGTAACACCCAAATTGAATTTGATCATTGCTGCGAAGCGAAAAAGAGTCAAAATAATAAGCAGTATGGGCGCTGGTGGCAAAATGGAAGCTGCTAAAGTAAAGGTGTCAGATATCAGCAACACCGAAAATTGCTTTTTGGCAAAAGCCATCAAAAAAAGGTTGAGAGCGGTAAAAATTGACAAAGGAGTTAAAGTGGTTTTCTCTTCAGAAATTCAAGACGAAAACAGTTTGAGAATCACCGATGGAAAAAACTTTAAAAAATCTTTTTACGGAACAAACAGTTACATGCCAGGGTTATTCGGACTTTATGCTGCCGAAACGGTGATACGCCACTTGCTGAAAAAGTAAATTTTTAACGCGATTTTGCTATTCGTTTTGGGTTTTTAACGTTGGCGTTGTTGGTGGAATTACGGCATCTGGAGCTACAATCTGAGATTTTACAGGTGTCAGCAATTCTGTTTGCCATTGCGATGGATGTTTGGTATCCGAAGCGCTTTTTACATAAATCTCAATTTCTTTTGTAGAAGGATCAAGCGCAACATTATTGTCGGAAATATATTTTTGGGTTTTCTTTTTGGCGCTATTTTTATGCGAATAATCTCCAATTAAAGTGGTTTTTAAGGCAGGAAATGGTTCAAGAAATCCGGTGCTGATATCGCTTCCTTGAGATATAAAAATTTCTTCTTTCAATGGACCACAAACCGAAAACTTTAAAGTGTCGTTGCTTTTGTAGTTATAAATGACGAAAGGTTTTCCGTTCATCGCCAAATTATTGTTTTTGAAAAAATAAATTATTTTTGGCAACATGATGCTCAACCTGTTTTGAAATTCTGATGTTTTGCAAACGGCAGATTGTTTCACATAAAAACCACCTGATTTCTGCACAATACCATTTACTTTCACGTCGAAAGAATTGATTTCTTTGGTAATTACTTTATTCAAATTGTTCAAACTTCTTTCGAACATTGCTCCCATCAAATCGTCTAATCCACCAGAAAAAGTGGCGTAAACTTTGGTCATAAAATCTACTTTTCCTTGTGCGGTCCAAGTCACTTTTGTTCCTTTATTAGTATTTTTAAAACTCAAAAATGAAAGTGTTTCATTGTCAGACAAAACGGTTTTTTGCGCAATGCTATCGTTTTCTTTTACAAAAGTGGTAGTTGTTGTTCCTTCGCCAATTGTGCCATTCCAACTGTAAGAAGCACCCAAACCAACCGTTTTTTCAGGATAAGTAAAAGTCATATTGGCATCATCTGATTTCCAGGCGCCCCAATCTTCCCAATTTCTATAGTCGTTCATGTAGTTAAAAACAACTTGTTTTGGAACGGCTATGACAACTGTTTTTTCAATTTTAAATTCACTTTTTTGGGTGGCAACAAAAACAACAACGGCAATTGTAAAAAGCAAAATCAACAAGAAAATATATTTTATAATTCTCATAAAGGTTTAATTATAAATTTTTCGTAAAATTAACTATTAAATTATGATTTGAAGTTATTAAATTTTGAAAAAAGTTTA